>NZ_JBEZZB010000151.1:0-25587 GCF_040638955.1 Actinoplanes sp. NPDC024001 | reverse complement strand
CCGCCGCCGGCGCACCACCGTCGTCGCCGCGGCCTGCGCGGTCGTCGTCGCCGTCGGCGCGGGGTTCACGCTCACCGGCCGGCCAGACGCCGCTCCGCCGCCGACCGCCACCGCCGAATCCCCGGCCCCGAGCGACCCGCGGCAGCTCGCCGCGACCGCGCTCGCCGCGATCAGCGACGACCGCCCGGCCTTCGAGGTCGCCGAACCGGTCACCGCCGGGTACGAACGTGAGGAGCGGATGTACCTGCCGCGACTGCTCCTCACCGCGGCGTGCGCAGGCACCGGGCAGGCCACCCTGGTGGTGATGGGTGACGTGGAAAACGACCTGCGCGACCGCTTCAAGGATCGGGAGATGGCCAGGCTGGCGCTGCCGTGTTCGGCCACGCCGAAGCCGGTGACCAAGAAGATCAACGCCAGCATGTTGAACGATCTGACCTTCCGGCTGGAGCAGGCCCGGGGTACGGCCGGTTTCGCCTATCGGGTGACCGGGGAACGCAGCGAACCGGTCGCACCCAACGATCCCGGCGCCAGCGTCGAGGACCTGGTCGGGGTGAACAGCGCCGAGAACGCCCGGGCCGGCGGCGCCGCACCGGAGAACGAGCCGTTCGACGGCAAGTTCCGGCAGGAGAGCGGGCACGCGCAGTTCCCGGCCGGCGAGGTCTACAACCTGGTGATGGCCTGCCGTGGGGTGGGCGTCTACGCGCTGCAGATCCGCCGCGGCGGCCGGATCGTGGCCGAACACTCCGTCGAATGTTCCAAGCCCCCGCGCCGGCAGGTTTTCCAGCTGGCGAAACCGTTGGGCAAGAACGTCGAGTTCTGGGGCCGCTACCGGGCGGACCAGGGGCAGAAGGCGGAAACTGCCTGGTCACTGCAGATTCGGTGAGGCATGCCTAGAATCCCGGCGGCCGGGTGCAACCGGCCGCCGGACACCGGCGTGTAGTCGCCGTGACAGCCACCGCCAGTTACAGATCGGAGACGTGGAGAGCCGTGCCCTCCTTCGACGAGGTGTACGCCGCCCACTACGCCGATCTGACCGTGCAGCTCTACGCCTATTTCGGGGACCGGCAGGAAGCGCACGACGTGGTCCAGGAGGCGTTCTACCGCGCGCTGGTCCGGTGGAAGAGCGTCGCCGAGTACGACGACCCGGTCGCCTGGGTCCGCCGGGTCGCATGGAACCTGGCCGTCAGCCGGTGGCGGCGGGCGCGGACCGCGCTGAGTTTCGTGCGGCGGCAGCCCCGGATCGAGCCGCAGTCCGACGGGCCCGGCCCGGAACGGGTCGCACTGGTCGCCGCGCTCGGCACCCTGCCGGACCGCCATCGCCGCGCGATGGTGCTGCACTACATGGCCGACATGCCGGTGGCTGAGATCGCCCAGCGGGAGGGTGTCGCCACCGGAACGGTGAAGTCCTGGCTGTCCCGTGGGCGGGCCGCGCTCGCCGCTGAGCTCAATCTCTCCGACACCGCTGGGGGTGCGCGATGACCGACCAGATCGAGAAACTCTTCGCGGACCTGCGCGCCGAGACCCTGCCGGCGGTCCGCCCGCCGGGCACCGAGCCGCTGCGCAGGGCGGTCCGCCGCCGGCGCGCTGCCCTGTCCGGTGCGGCCGCCGTCCTGGTCCTGGGGGTGGCCGGCCTGGTCGCGGTGATGCGGCCTTCATCTCCCCAGCCGGTTGCGGCGCCGCCGGTTTCGACACCGTCGGCCCAGGCGCCGGTTTACTCGGACGAGACGCTGCGCGCCCGAGTGTCGGAGTCCCTGAAGCTGGCGGAACAGCCCCTACCCGGTGTGATCATCACCGACACCGGCTCCGGGCCGAAGGAGACGCCCCGGGCGCTGCTCGGCGGCGCCTACGAGATCCGGATGACCTGCTACGGCTCGGGTTCGATGAACGTCACCGTGAGCAGCGGGGCGGTGGGCACCGAACCGCAGGTGGTGGTGACGCCGGTCGTGTGCGACACCACGCAGACGACCGTCCTGACAGTGCCGGTCGTGCTGGCGGGAACGAGCGGCACGCTACTGGTGCGGATCGAACCTGACGTGGCGGGGCCCGGCCAGGCCGCCTTCGGCTGGACCGCCCAGCTGGCGGAGGCCGACGAGACCCGGTGGGAACAGGCCGCCAAAAATGCCCTCGGCGGGAAGGCGAGCGGCTTCAAACAGCGCACCTCGGAGTTCGTGACGGACGGCGTCAGTTACGGACGGCCCACCATCGAGCCGGGCCGGTACCGGGTCCGCGCGGTCTGCCTCGGCTTCGGCACGGTGCGGCTCGCCATCGGGCCGGACGTGGGCGGGGAGATGCCGACGCCAACGGACGAGGCCACGGTGACGTGTTCTCCGGACGCGCCACGGACAGCGACGGTCACCTACACCGCGTCGTCGAAGGGGCTGTCCTACGACGTCGACCCGGACGGCGAGGCCCGGAACCGTAGCGTGCTGGCCGCAGTGCTCGAGAGCTACTGACTCACAGGCCGGGGAGGCGGCCGTTGCGGAACACGTCGACGAAGTCCTGGTGGTCCTCGCGGGCCTGGTCACCGTAGCGGTGGGCGAACTCCACCAGGTGCCGGACGAAACCGGCCTCGTCCTTGTCGACGGCCGCGACGATCGCCTCCTCGGTGGAGAAGTCGACCAGGTCGTGGCTGGACTCGTCGTCGGCGACCGAGTGCATCCGAGCGACCGCCCGGCCCAGGTCGGCGATCACCCCGGTCAGTTCCTCCGGCTCGTTCACATCCGACCAGTCCAGGTCCGCGGCGTACGGCGAGACCTCGGCCACCAGCTGACCGACCCCGTCCAGCTCGGTGAACCCCAGCCACGGGTCGGCGTGCGCCTGCAGGGCCCGCTGCGACTCGGCGGTCCGATGGCCCTGGTGCTGGAAGTACGACCGGACCCGCTCGTCGTCGATCCAGCGGGCGACGGCCGGCACCTGCGCCTGCTTCATGTAGATGATCACGTCGTTCTCGAGCGCCTCGGTGTGCCCTTCGAGGAGCAGGTTGTACGACGGCAGCCCGGCCGACCCGATCCCCACGCCCTTGCGCAGCTTGATGTCCTTGATGTTGGTCGACACCGGCCGAACCCCCTCCGGCAGCGTGCCCAGGTAGCGCTCGAACGCGGCCCGCACCGCCGCCTCAGCCGTCGCGTCGATGTCGTAGACGCCGTCGCCGAGGGAGAACCGCCGCTCGTAGTCGTCGATCGTGGTCTGCGTGGCGAGCAGGTCCACCCGGGTGTTGAGCCGGGCCTCCTGCAGCACCCGCCGCAGTACCCCGTCCGCGTTCTCCAGGGTGATCGAGCCGATCGCGTCGTCGCCGCCGTGCGCGATCGCCCGCAGCTCGGTCAGGTAGGAACCGGCGAAGGTGGTCACCAGCGCGGTGATGTTGTCGTCGGAGAGCGCCTTCGAGTACCCGATCAGGGCAACGCTCGCCGCGAACCGTTTCAGGTCCCAGCTGAACGGCCCGACATAGGCCTCGTCGAAGTCGTTGACGTTGAAGACCAGATGCCCCGACGAGTTCATGTAGGTGCCGAAATTCTCGGCGTGCAGGTCGCCGTGGATCCACACCCGGCTGGTCCGCTCGTCGAGATAGCTGTCGTCGCGGTAGCCGGCGGTCAGGTCGGCGTAGAAGAGCGCGGCGCTGCCCCGGTAGAAGGCGAACGGGGAAGCCGCCATCTTCCGGAACTTACGCCGGAAAGCGGCCGGGTCCAGCGCCATCAGTGCGCCGAATTCGCGGGTCAGAACGTCGACGATGACATCGGCGCGAGACGGAGAGCCCATGGCGATCACGCTACTCTTTCCGCTATGTCCGCTTCACGCTTGCTGCGTATCGGAACCCGCTCCTCCCCGATGGCACTCGCCCAGGTCGAACGGGTTCGCCGGATGCTCGCCGAACGGCGCCCGGAGATGACCGTCGAGGTCGTGCCGCTGACCACCAGCGGGGACCGGTGGCAGGGTTCGCTCGCCGAGCTGGGCGGCAAGGGCGCCTTCACCAAGGAGGTCGACCAGGCGCTGCTGGACGGCCGGGCCGACCTGGCGGTGCACTGCGTCAAGGACGTGCCCGGGGACCGCCCGGCGCCGGCCGGCACGGTGTTCGCCGCCTATCTGGCCCGCGACGACGTCCGTGACTGCCTGGTGCACCCGGGCGGCGCACGGATCGAGGATCTGCCTCCGGGCACGCGGATCGGCACTTCGGCCGTACGCCGCATCGCCCAGCTCGCGTTGCACTTCCCGCAGCTGACCGCCGTGCCGATCCGCGGGAATGCCAATTCCCGCCTGGCGAAGCTGGACGCGGGAGAGTACGACGCGCTGCTGCTGGCCGTCTCCGGCCTGCAGCGCATCGACCAGCCGGACCGGATCACCCATCCGATCGACATCGACACGTTCGTGCCGGCCGTCGGGTCCGGCACGCTGGTGCTGCAGTGCCGCCAGGACGACACCGCCGCCCTGGAGCTCGCGGAGAGCCTCGCCGATCCGCGGACCGGGCGGGAGACCGAGGCGGAGCGCACGATGCTGCACATCCTGCAGGGCAGCTGCCACTCGCCGATCGGCGGTTACGCCCGGACCGAACCGGACGGGCGGATCAGCCTGCGCGCACGGGTGATCAGCCTGGACGGCAAGACCGTGCTGGACGCGCACGAGTGGGCCACCGACCCCGTGGTGCTGGGTACGTCGGTGGCCGCCTCGCTGCTGCGACAGGGCGCGCGGGAGATCCTGACCTAGTTGCGCCGGCCGAACTCGCGGATCACCTCACGGGTGACCGCCGTGCCCAGCCGGTCGCCGAGGACGGTCGCCTCGCGCAGGTGCACGCCGGCCCAGATCCGCGCCACCTGCACCTCGGCCTGCGCCGTCGCGAAGGAGTGGTAGTAGCGGGTGGCGTCGGCGTCCGGACTGTAGGCGTGGAACCGCAGGTCGTCGCGGCCGAAGAACTCCCGGAAGCTGACCATGGTCGCCGAGGTGTAGCAGGCGTGCCCGGACGGCCACTCCGGCGACGGCGCGGTGACCCGCAACGGCAGCCAGGCCGGGTCGGCGACGGTGGCCGGGTTGCCGTCGGTGTCGTTCAGCGGGATCGCGGTGACCGGGCGCCACAGGTTCCAGTGACGCTTCTGCTGGTAGCACGAGATCAGCGCGTCGACGGTCGCCATGTCGGTACGGGCGAACAGCCGGGCCGTCTCCAGATCGCTCAGCCCCTGGTTCGTGGCCAGCACCCGCCGGAACTGCCACTCCACCATGTTGAAGTCGTCCCACCAGATCGCCGCCTCGGTCTGATCCGGGGTGCGCACCGTGCTGGTGATCGAGCCGAGCGCCTGCACCTCGTTCGTCTGGCGGGCGTAGGAACGGCTGGTCAGAGCCGGTGGACCGGACACCCGGTAACGGCTCGGGTCGCGGACGACGAACGGTTTGAGGAAGGCGTACCAGGCGCCGGTCTGCGCGAAGGCCGGCGGCGTCGGGCGCCACTCCCCCGGCACGTCGCTGACCGGCCAGGTCACCGAGGAGAACGCGCCGTCGTTGCGGCGGTCCTCGATCATCGCGGCGGCGGTGGCGGCACCGATCGCGACGCCGCGGCTCTTCGCCCGGCCGTCCGGGATCGCGGCCAGGGCCTGGTCGTATCGCGCCCGCAGGGCGTCGGCCTGCGCCGGGAAGAGCCCGAGCAGCACCTGGTGGGCGGCGGTGGCGACAGCCGCGGGCACGGAATCGCCGCGCCGGGCGGGCGGTGCCACCAGATAGGGCTCGTACGGGGTGCCGGCGATCGCGTTGACCGCGTCGTAGACGGCGCCCTGCACCATCGCGAAGCTGCGCGACGCCGCGGCGGGCGTCTGCTTGGCGACGTCGAAGATGGCGGTCTGAGCGTTGACGTGCCAGGTGATGACGGCGTTGGGCCGGGCGGTGCCGATGTGTGCCGAGGCCGGCGCCAACGACGTCGGTGCGGTCAGCGCGAGCGCCGTCACGGCGATCACGCCGAGGAGTCTGCGCTTCATGGAGATCCCCCGATCGTCTCGGAATGCGGCTTCAGCCTTCAGAGACGACGGACATCAACTCAATGCATTGACGCATATCTGGCTATGCGGTTGGCGGCGGCACCATCGGGGCGGTCAGCGCGGCGGCGTCACGGGCCAGCGGATCCGGGCGGGGCACGCCGCCCGGGCCGGACTGCTCGGCGGCGATCTTCTCCTGCAGGCGCAGGATGCCGTGCAGCAGCGCCTCCGGGCGGGGCGGGCAACCGGGCACGTAGACGTCCACCGGGATGATCTGGTCGACGCCCTTGGTGACCGAGTACGAGTCCCAGTAGGGGCCCCCGCAGTTCGAACAGGAACCGAACGAGATCACGTATTTCGGCTCGGGCATCTGGTCGTAGAGCCGCTTGATGGCCGGCGCCATCTTGTCGGTGACCGTGCCGGAGACGACCATCAGGTCGGCCTGGCGCGGGCCGTGCGCGAACGGGATCACGCCGAGCCGCATGAAGTCGTGCCGGCTCATGCTGGAGGCGATGAACTCGATGGCGCAGCAGGCCAGACCGAAGTTGAACACCCACAGCGAGTAGCGGCGCCCCCAGTTCAGCACGAACCGGATGGGTTCACCGAGCACGCCAGGAAGGGCCATTCGGTCAACCTACCTGGTCTCAGGCGGGTCGCTGAAGCAGGCTCAGGAAGCCGGTCAGCAGGGCTTCGCGCAGGGCCGGCGGTGCGGCGTTCAGCAGGGTGTTGACCGCGGCCATCCGGGAGAAGTCGCCGCCGCCCAGGCCGAGCCCCTCGGCCAGGTTCGCGATCAGCGCCGGGGTGATCATCTCCGGGGTCAGGGGCGGCAGCGGCGGCAGCTCGATCGGGCCGCGCTCGCGGGCGGCGGCCGCCGCGGCTTCGAGGTCGGCCGCGAAGCCGGGGGCGGTCGCGCGCACCGCGGCGGTCACCGTGAGGTGGATGGTCGGGGGCAGGTCCGCACAGGCCATCTGGGGCTGGGTGTGCCAGCCGCGGGCGGCGAGTTCGTCGGCCAGCACGAACAGGTCGACGCCGTCGGAGGCGAGACAGACGACGCTGGTCTCGGCGGGGGCGTACAGGCGTACCCCGTCGGTGGCCGACACCGCGTCGGCCAGAATGCGCACCGCGTCGCGGGTCTGCGCGGCCAGCTCCTGGTAGCCGGAGTCGCCGATGGAGCGCAGCGTCGCGAACGCGGCGGCGATCGGGCCGCCCGAGCGGGTGGACGAGATCACCGGATTGATCATGGTGTAGCCGGGCCAGCCGGCGTAGGCGAAGTACTGCGGCAGCCGCAGCTCCTCGGTGCGGTGCAGCAGCACCGAGACGCCCTTCGGCGCGTAGGCGTACTTGTGCAGGTCGACCGAGATGCTGGTGACGCCGGGCACGGAGAGGTCGAAGGCGGGCAGGTCGGCGCCGAGGCGCCGCAGGTAGGGCAGCACCCAGCCGCCGAAGCAGGCGTCCACGTGGAAGCGCACGCCGCGCTCCGCGGCGATCGCCGCGAGCTGCGGGATCGGGTCGACCACGCCGTGCGCGTAACTCGGTGCGGAGGCCGCGACCAGGACGGTGTCCGGGCTGATCGCCGCGGCCATCGCCGGCGGGTCGGCCCGCAACCCCGTGACGGGTACGACGTCGAGCGCCACCCGCAGGTAGTGGGCCGCCTTGGCGAACGCCGCGTGTGCCGTGGACGGGACGACCAGGCGCGGATTCGCGATCTCCGGGTGGGCGTCGCGGGCCGCCTTGACCGCGAGGATCAGCGACTCGGTGCCGCCGCTGGTCACGCTGCCGACCGTGTCCCGGTCGCCACCGAGCAGCCGGGCGGCCGCGCCGACCAGCGCGTTCTCCATCGCCAGCAGGGACGGGAAGGCGGTGGGATCGAGGCCGTTGACCTGGGCCGAGATCGCGTACGCCGCCCGGGCCAGCTCGTCCAGGCCGTCGACGGCGGGGTCGTAGACGTAGGCGAACAGCCGCCCGCCGTGTGTCGGCAGGTCGGCGCCGCGCATCTCGTGCAGTTCGGCGAGGATCTGCTCGCCCGGCACGCCCTTGTCCGGCAGCGCATCGATCATGGGCGTGACGTTATCCGCTCGTCGTACCCGCGGAGAAGAACCACCGCGACACCGACCAGCACGGCCGGTACGACGGTGAAGCCGAGCAGCACCCCGAGCCGGGCCGTGTCGCTCTGCCCGGCCGCCTCACCGGTGGCCGACGAGACGTAGCCGAACAGCTGCAGCATCACGGCGTAGATGCCCGGCCCGAGCGCCAGCCCGAGGGTCTCCCCCGCAGTCCACAGCCCGGTGAACACGCCGGCCTGGCGGCGGCCGGTGCGCTCGGTGTCGTAGGCGATGCAGTCCGGCAGCATCGCCATCGCGAACACCTGCTGACCGGCGTAGCCGACCCCGATCAGGGCCACCACCAGGTAGACCGCGACGGCCGGCAGCACCGGGGAGGCCAGCAGCACCAGCGCGCCGGCGGCGAAGGCCAGCGACGCGATGATCAGTGACCGCAGCTTGCCGAGCCGGTGACCGGCCGCCGTCCACAGTGGCATGACCAGCAGGGCCGGGCCGACGAACGCGGCGAACAGGAAGGTCGCGCCGGACTTCTGGGCCAGCACGTGGTCGGCGAAGTACTGCACGCCGGCGAGCATGGTGCCGATGCCGGCGGCCTGCACCACGAAACAGATCAGCAGGGCACGGAACGGGGCGTTTCCCGAGGCGACCCGCAGCTGCGCACGGAGACTCGGCTCCGATTCGCCGGCGGTTCGGGACTGTGCTTTACGCGTACCGAAGAAGACCGCAAGCGTGCCCACGACGATGAGTGCGCCGACGAACGCGCCGGACCACCGGTGGCCGGAACGGCCGCCGCCGGTCATCTCCACGACGAGCGGCGCGAGCGCGCCGGAGATCAGGATGGCCAGCGCGAGGACCGCGACCCGCCAGGTCATCAGGCGGGTGCGCTCGTCGTAGCCGTCGGTCAGCTCGGCCGGCATCGCCACGTAGGGGACCTGGAAGAACGCGTACGCGGTGGCGGCGGCCAGGAAGGCGACCGCGACGTAGGCGCCGGAGGCGGCGCCGCTCGGGAACGGGGCCAGGAAGATCGCCGTGAACAGGGCACCGAGCAGCAGTCCCGCGACGAGCAGGAACGGCCGCCGCGAGCCGCTGCGGTCGGAGATCCGGCCGGCGACCGGATTGACCAGGACGTCCCAGGCTTTCGGTAACAGCACCAGCAGTCCGGCGACGCCGGCGGCGACACCCAACGTGTCGGTCAGATAAGGCAGAAGAAGCAAACCCGGCACCGTGCCGAAGGCGCCGGTAACCAATGATCCAAGCGCATATCCAGCCAAAACGCCGCGCGGCAGCGCACTCGTGGGAGGTACCACGGAAGAAGGACCGGCTGTCGTCATCGACGCGCATCGTAACCATGATCGGCCCGGGCCGCCTACGCTCGCCGCATGAAAAGCGTTGCGGCCGGCGTCGCCGCTAGTCATCCGGCGACCGCCCGCACCGGAGTGCGCATCCTGCAGGCCGGCGGAACCGCAGCCGACGCGGCGGTGGGCGCGGTGCTCGCCTGCTGCGTCGCCGAGACCGTCTACACCGGACTCGGCGGGGGCGGGTTCGCCACCTACTTCGAGGCGCGCACCGGGAAAGTCACCTGCCTGGACTTCTTCGTCGCCGTACCGGGCCTGGACGGCGACCGCAAGGCCGAGCCGATGGTCGCGGTCGACGTGTTCTTCGGCGGGCTGCCACAGATCTACTCGATCGGCGGCGCCAGCGTGGCGGTGCCGGGTGTGCCCGCCGGGCTCGGCGAGGTGCACCGCCGCTGGGGACGGCTGCCCTGGCGGGACGTGGTCGCCCCGGCCGCCGGGCTGGCGCGGACCGGGGTGTTGCTGCCGGCCGCGCACGCGCGCACGCTCGAGACGTGCGCGCCGGCGCTCGCGTACGGCGAGGGCGCCGAGCTCTACCGCCCCGGCGGACGGCTGCTGCAGGGCGACGAGCTGCTCTTCCACCCCGGTCTGGCCACCGCGATGGACGCGATGGCCGAGGCCGGGCCGGAGATCTTCTACACCGGCGATTACGCCGCGCTGCTGGTCGAGACGGTGCGCGCGGCGGGCGGGGCGCTCGGTCCGATGGACCTGGCGTCCTACCGCGTCGCGGAGACGACCGTGGACCACGCGACGCTCGCCGGATACCGGGTGCACGCCCGGCACGATCTCAATCGGACAGTGGACACCATCGGCGCGCTGCCCGACGACCTCTCCCGGCCGGCCCGGGCGCCCGGCGTCGCCGCGGCCCTGCGCAACAAGGGCGCCCAGCGGCTCGGCGAGACCACCAACGTGTCGGTGGTCGACGCGGAGGGCAACGCCTGCGTGATCACCACGACGCTGGGTCTCGGCGCCGGTGTCTGGCTACCCGGGCTCGGCATCAACCTGAACTCGATGCTCGGCGAGGGTGAGCTGCTCACCGACGACCTGCTGCCGGGGCGGCGGATGTCGTCCTACATGTGCCCGCTCGTGGTGATCGCCCCGGACGGTGCGCTGGCCGTGGCCGCCGGATCGGCCGGGGCCTCGCGGATCCGGACCGCACTGGTGGACACGCTGCTCGGGGTGCTGGTCGACGGGCTCAGCGTGCCGGAGGCGATCGCCCGGCCCCGCTTCCACGTCGTGGAGGACACCGTGCACGCCGAGGCCGGCTGCCCGCCCGCGGAACTGGCCGCGCTGGCGGAAGCCGGCTGGCAGGTGGTCGAGTGGCCGGAGATCAACCACTACTTCGGCGGGGTGACCGCGGTGGGCCGGGCCGGTGCGGCGGGTGACCCTCGCCGGGGCGGTGTCGGCCTGCTGCTGTGATCACATCTTGCGAGCGGCGATCGCCTCCGCGTCCGTCACGGTCTCGCGCAGGCCGACCTCGATGTCGGTGGCGGTCAGGCCGAAGGTGCGCTCGGTGAGCGAGGAATCGAGCACGAACGGGAAGTAGAACTGGTAGTCCATCTCCGCCAGCTCCCGGGCCATCGGCACGGCCAGGCCCGCGGTGCGCATCACGAAGCGCGGCAGCTTGCGGATCTTCGGCATCGGGCGGCCGGCCATCGCCGCGTAGCGCCCGGTCAGCTCGCGGATGGTGATCGGCGCCGGTGACGGGACGTGCCAGGCCTTCCCGTGGGCGCGCTCGTCGCGGGCCAGCTCGACCAGGGCGCGGGCCATGTCACCGGTGTAGGTGAAGGTGTGCGGCAGGTCGACGTCGGCCGGGGCCCAGGCGGTGCGGCCCGCGTTCATCGCCGGCAGGATCACTGCGGAGAAGACGCCGGCGGCGCCGGCGCCGATGTAGTCCGACCCGCGGGCCTCGACCGTGCGCACCCCGCTGGCCAGCGCGTCCTGCCACATCCTGATGCGGATCCGGCCCTTGCGGCCGGTGGCGGCGAGCGGCGTGCTCTCGGTCATCCGCCCGCCGGGCTGCCGGCCGTAGACATAGAGGTTGCCGGTGATCGCATAGACCGCGTCGTTCGCCTTCGCGGCGGCGATCATCGCGTTGTTCATCGGGAACCACTTGTCGGCCCACTCGGTGTATTTCGGGTTCGCGCAGTTGTAGAGCACCTCGGCGCCGCGGGCGAGCTCGATGAGGCGGCGGGCGTCGGCGGCGTCGGCGGAGACGCGCTCAATCAGGTCGTGCTCGGGGCCGCTGCCGCTGCGCGTGACGATGCGGACGCTCTCGCCGCGGTCGGCGAGAAGGCGGGCGACGGTCGAGCCGATGGGACCGGAACCGATGACGACGTGCATGACGCTCCCCTTGCTCTGTTCTGCGAGCAGTGCTCTCTGTTGAGAACAACAGTCGCATGAGGCTCGCGGAAAAGCAAGAGCAGTGCTCTCGTTGTGGCACACTGACCTCATGAGCGCCGCTAACCTGCGGGCCCGGGTCCGGGCCGAGATGACCGAAGAGATCAAGACGGTGGCCCGGCGGCACCTGGCCACCGACGGGGCGAACCTGTCGCTGCGCGCGGTCGCCCGCGACCTCGGCATGGCCTCGTCCGCGGTCTACCGCTACTTCGCCAGCCGGGACGAGCTGCTCACAGCGCTGATCATTGATGCGTACGACGCGGTGGGCGCGGCCGCTGAAGAGGCTGCGGCGGCAGCATCCGCCCCGCTCGACAAGTGGCTGGCGGCCTGCCACGCGGCCCGTGACTGGGCGCTGGCGAACCCGCACGAGTGGGCGCTGATCTACGGCAGCCCGGTGCCGGGGTATCAGGCGCCGCAGGACACCGTCGTGCCGGCGACGCGGGTGTTGCTACTACTGGGCGCCACGCTGGCGGAGGCACACCAGGCCGGAGCGGTCGCCGAGCGGCCGCCGGTCACCGCGGGGTTCGTGCAGGAGCTGGCACCGATCGCCGCGTCGTACTACCCGGAGATGCCGCCCCGCCTGATCGCCGACACGCTGGCGGCGTTCTTCCAGCTCTGCGGAGCGATCAGCGCCGAGCTGTTCGGACAGCTGAACAAGTCGGTCGAGCAGGATCGGCGGGGATTCTTCGAGTTCCAGATGCGCGGGGCCGCCGCCCTGGCCGGCCTGACCGGGTGAAGTCGTTCACCCGGTCAGTGGGCGTGCAGGACATGGCCGCCCGGCGTTTCCGGCGGGACGTCGGAACGGCCGAAATAGCGCGCGGCCAGCGCTGACGGACCCAGATCCTCGATCGCGCCGAGTCCGCGGCCGCGCAGCTCAGCCGCGATCTCGGCGGGCTCGAAATAGCTCAGCCACGGCTCGCCGAGCTTCGCCACCCGGTCAGCGCGGGCCTGCAGTTGGGCGCGACGCTCGGCGGTCATCCGGTCCAGCGGCTGCGCGTAGTCGAGGGCCACCTCGTTGCCGGCCGTGCCGGCCACGCAGTCCAGCGTCGCAGCGAACCCCTCCGCCGTCAGATAGGGCACGACGCCGAGCCAGAGAAAGAACGCCGGCCCCTCGATCTCCAGCTTCTCCCGCTCCAGGTCCACCCCGAGGTAGCTGACGTTTCCCGGCACCGTGATGCCCACCTCGGCGAGTCGCCGCCGCTTCCACTCCTGCGTGTCGGGGTGATCAACCTCGGTCACCCGCAGCTGCGGGTGCGGGTTGCGATAGGCGTATGTGTCCAGACCCGCACCGAGCACCACGAGATGCCGCACGCCGCGCTGGACCGCCGCGGCGACCGCGTCCTCCGCGAAACGATGCCGGGCCGCGATGAACAGCCGCATCGCCCGCCGCGGCGCGTCACCCTCGAGCGCCTCCCGCGGTTCACCCAGGATCGGTACGGCCAGCGGGTCCCGGAAGATCGAGCCGTCCTCCAGCACCTGGTGGGCCGCCCGGTAACGCGCCGCGCTGTACGCCGTGCGGCTCGGCTGACCACGCTCCATCAGGGCATCCAGCTCGCCCGGGTCATCAGCACCCGCTCACCCCGCATCGGTACGCCCTCGGACAGCAACCGTGCCCTCGCCTCCTGCTCGTGGCCGGGAGGCAGCCGCCCGGCGCTGTTGCAGACACGATGCCAGGGCACGCCGCCGCCGTGCAGGGCCATGATCCGGCCGACCTGCCGGGCGGAGTTGCGGCCGGACCGCTCGGCCAGGGCGTCGGCCACCGCGCCGTACGACATCACGCGGCCCTCGGGGATGCTCTCGACCAGCGCGAGAACCTCTTCGACGTACTCCTGTGGTGTCATCACCCGCCACGATATGGGAACCGGCAACGATCGACAGCCGGCAGCCGAGCACAATGGGCCTGGTGCGGGAAGTGGTGACCGGTGCGCGCCGGATCGTGGTGAAGGTGGGCTCGTCCTCGCTGACCACCGCGTCGGGCGGCATCGACGAGCAACGTGTCGACGCCCTCGTCGACATTCTGGGCAAGCTGGCCACCAGCGGGCACGAGGTGGTCCTCGTCTCCAGCGGCGCGATCGCCGCCGGGCTGGCCCCGCTGCAGCTGCGCCGCCGACCGCGTGACCTGGCCACCCAGCAGGCCGCCGCCTCGGTCGGCCAGGGGCTGCTGATCGGCCGTTACACGACGGGTTTCGCCCGGCACGGCCTCACCGTCGGGCAGGTGCTGCTCACGGTCGACGACGTGACCCGGCGGGCGCACTACCGCAATGCGTACCGGACGTTGCGCAAGCTGCTCGACCTGGGCGCGCTGCCGGTCGTCAACGAGAACGACACGGTCGCCACCGAGGAGATCCGCTTCGGTGACAACGACAGGCTGGCCGCGCTGGTCGCCGCGCTGGTCGACGCCGACCTGCTGGTGCTGCTCTCCGATGTGGACGCGCTCTACACCGGCAACCCCGCGGACCCGTCGTCCCGCCGAATTTCCTATGTGGCCGACGAGTCCGACCTGTCGGACATCAACATCGCGACGCCCAGCCGCTCCGGGGTCGGCACCGGTGGCATGGTGACCAAGGTCGAGGCGGCCCGGATCGCCACCGGATTCGGCATCCCGGTGGTGCTGACCGCCGCGCCGATGGCCGGTCCGGCGCTGGCCGGCGAGGAGGTCGGGACCCTGTTCCAGGCCGCCGGGAAACGACCCGCCGCCCGGCTCTTCTGGCTGGCCCACGCCACCTCCCCGCGCGGGCGCCTGCACCTGGACGCCGGTGCGGTCGCGGCCGTGGTGGCCCGCCGCAAGTCGCTGCTGCCCGCCGGGATCACCGCGGTGGACGGGTCGTTCGCGGCCGGCGACCCGGTCGACCTGGTCGACGCCGGTTCCGGTGTCCCGGTGGCCCGTGGTCTGGTCAACTACGACGCGGTGGAGTTGCCCCCGCTGCTGGGCCGGTCGACACCGGAGTTGGCCGCGGAGCTCGGCCCGGGTTATGAACGAGAGGTCGTCCACCGCGACGACCTGGTGCTCTTATAAGAGGGGTTTGTCATGAGCGTGCTGGAACAGGCAGCCGCAGCCCGAGTCGCCGCCATCGACCTGGCCGCAGCCACCCGCGCCGAGAAGGACCAGGCGCTGCTGCTGATGGCCGACCGGCTGGTGGAACGCACCGACGACGTCGTCGCGGCCAACGCCGTCGACATCGCCAACGGCCGGGAGAACGGCCTGTCCGAGGCGATGATCGACCGGTTGACGCTGAACCCGGAGCGGGTCGCCGCGATGGCCGACGGCCTGCGTCAGCTCGCCGCTCTGCCGGATCCGGTCGGTGACGTGGTCCGCGGCTCCACCCTGGCGAACGGGCTGGAGCTGCGGCAGGTCCGGGTGCCGTTCGGGGTGGTCGGCATGATCTACGAGGGCCGGCCGAACGTGACCGCCGACGCCGCGGGCATCTGCCTCAAGTCCGGCAACGCGGTGCTGCTGCGCGGTTCCGGCTCGGCGTTCTCGTCCAACGCGGCGATCGTCTCGGTGCTGCGCAAGGCCGTCGCCGACGCCAACCTGCCGGCCAACGCCATCCAGCTGCTGGACGCCACCACCCGTGACTCGGTCAAGGAACTGATGCGGGCCCGCGGCCTGGTCGACGTGCTGATCCCGCGCGGCGGCGCCTCGCTGATCAAGACGGTGGTCGAGCAGTCCACGGTGCCGGTGATCGAGACCGGGGTCGGCAACTGCCACGTCTACGTCGACTCCGCCGCCGACCTGGAGAAGGCGCTCGCGGTCACGGTCAACTCCAAGACCCAGCGCTACTCCACCTGCAACACCGCGGAGTCGCTGCTGGTGCACACCGAGATCGCGGACTCGTTCCTGCCACTGGTGCTGGAGGAGTTCGAGGTCAAGGGCGTCACCGTGCACGGCGACGCCCGGGTGGCCGGCTACAGCGACGCGGTCGTCCAGGCCACCGAGGCCGACTGGGGCACCGAGTACCTCTCCCCCGACATCGCGGTGGCCATCGTGGACTCGCTGGAGGACGCCCTCGACCACATCCGCCGGTTCGGCACCGGCCACACCGAGGCGATCGTCAGCGAGTCGACGACCGCGACCCGGCGCTTCGTCGCGGGCGTGGACGCCGCGGCTGTGATGGTCAACGCCTCCACCCGCTTCACCGACGGCGGCGAGTTCGGCTTCGGCGCCGAGATCGGCATCAGCACGCAGAAACTGCACGCGCGGGGCCCGATGGGCCTGCCCGAACTGACCTCGACGAAGTACGTGGTGACCGGCAACGGCCACACCCGCTGACACCGGGCGCCGGTGATCCACCCGGATCACCGGCGCCAACCCAACCCGAACGGACATTTCAGAGCCTTCGGGTTAAACCAAGATCCAACGGGAATTCAGCCGATCAGCCGATGCCGGAAAAATAGGGCGAAGGCAGGATATTCCCAGACGGCCCACAGGGGGCCGTGGGCGAGGCAAAGATCCGCCGGGCGAGTTGGTCGCCCATGTCCGGCGGGGAGCCAGAGGCGAAACCGACGTCCTTGGTCATCCAAGGAGATCGCTCATGCACCACGCAGTTCGAACGGCACCACGAGCCAGGTGCCTCCCCCCGCGCCCTCGAAGCGGCCCGGACTTCCGAGCAGTTCTGCTCTGACTGCGTAATCGCCTTCCCGCCGTTCCCGACGGCAGCCCCACACCGCCGACCCGCGAGCTGAGTGCCCCTGCGCGCATTCGCCCGGAGCCGGCGCTCCCCCCTGCGTTCGTCCATGGCTCCTAGGGAGAACCGTGTCCCATTTCTTCGACGTCGTCTGGTCCACAACGGTCGAAACCTTCGGTGAGATGAGCTGGCGTGACATCATGCCGCTCGGTCTGGCCGGCATCTTCGTCTGGTTCCTCTGGATCTACCGGGCCGTGCTGTCCCGGTTCGCCCGCCCCACCGTCAACGACTTCCGCACCTCGGTCTCCGTGGTCGTCCCGGCCTACCGCGAGGACCCGGACATCCTGATCGAGTGCCTGGACACCTGGCTCAGCCAGAACCCGACTGAGCTCATCATCGTGCCGGACGTCGAGGACCACGAGGTCATCCGCCGGCTCGGCGAGGTCGAGGACCCCCGGCTCAAGGTCATCCCGTTCGTGCACCGCGGCAAGCGGTCCGCCCTGGGCGTCGGCATCCGTGCCGCCACCTCCGAGCTCGTCGTGCTGGCCGACTCGGACACCCGCTGGACGCCCGGCCTGCTCGACGCCGTGCAGATGCCCTTCATCGACCCCGCGGTCGGTGGCGTCGGCACCCAGCAGAACGTCTACCAGCGCACCACCAGCATCTGGCGCCGGGTCGCCGACTGGCTGGTCAACCTGCGCTACTACGACTACGTGCCGGCCATGGGCCGCGCCGGTGCCGTCGCCTGCCTCTCCGGCCGGACCGCCGCCTACCGCCGCTCGGCGATCATGCCGGTCCTGCCGCATCTGGAGGACGAGTTCTTCCTCGGCCGGCGGTGCGTCGCCGGCGACGACGGCCGCCTGACCTGGCTGGTGCTCGCTCAGGGCTACAAGACCGTGCACCAGTCCTCGGCCAAGGCCCTCTCGATGTTCCCCTCCTCGTTCAGCGCCTTCGTGAAGCAGCGCGTCCGGTGGAGCCGCAACTCGTACCGGTGCTACCTGACCGCGCTGTGGAAGGGCTGGCTCTGGCGGGTGCCGATGGTCACGAAGATCACCGTCCTGCAGATCCTGCTGACGCCGGTCACCATGGGCATGACCCTGGCCTACCTGATCTTCAGCCGGCTCGAGCTCTCGGTGCACTCGATCGTGCTCGTCCTGATCTGGCTGCTGCTCGGCCGGGGCATCCGCGGCTACTCGCACCTGCGCCGCCACCCGCAGGAGATCCTGCTCCTGCCGGTGACCGCCCTGGTCGTCATCTTCATCGCGCTGCCGATCAAGCTCTACGCCTTCCTCACCATGAACAAGCAGGGCTGGCTGACCCGTACCGCCGACAGCATCGGCGGCGAGGGCCAGAACGCCTCGACCCTGACCCGCGAGCCCGTGGGCGCGGAGGCCTGACATGACGACCCGATACCTGGCCGGCACCGTCGCTGCCGTCGCCGCGAGTCTCTCGCTGGCGACCCCGGCGCTCGCCGAGAACGCCGGTGCCACAGTGGACACCGAAGCCGCCGACCGGCAGGCCGCCCTGGTGGCAGCCGAGGACTCCCGCATCGACCAGGTTCGCGCCGTGGCCGCCGTCGCGGCGATGCGCGGGCAGAGCTGGGCCAACCCGTACCGTCTCGCCACCGGCGACGGCTACACCCTGGTGCTGACCCAGCGCCGGGAGCCCTACACCGTGACCGACCTGCTGAAGCTCGCCCCGCAGACGTTCGTCCGCCAGGAGGACGGCAGCTACCTGCTCACCGAGAACATCTACCTGAACTCGGGCGCCAAGCTGAGCCTGTCCAACCCGGGCGGCCTGGTGCTGCGCATGGCGAGCACGTCTGACGGCTTCGTGTCGATCGTCTCGTTCGGTGGCGTGATCTCGCTGCAGGGCAGCCCGCAGGGCGTCACCAAGATCGTCAGCTGGGACGTCCGGACCAAGCAGGAGGACGCCACCGTCGAGGACGGCCGGGCCTACATCAGGGCGATCGGCGGGCAGTTCGACATGGCCTACACCGAGGTGAGCAGCCTCGGGTTCTGGAGCGGGCGGACCGGCGGCATCAGCCTCACCGGCACCGACCGGCCGAGCACCGGCGACGTCAACGGCCCCAACCACCTGTCGAAGACCGAACGCGAGCAGGCCAAGGCGGCCCGCAAGGCCACCCCCGCCGTACCCGGCGCCGGCGACGTGTTCGCGCAGCCCAGCGGTGACCTGGCCGTCCCGGACACCCGCTTCGACGTGCCGGGCATGTCCTACGTCTCCGCCGAGATCAAGAACTCCAAGATCACGAACAACGCGTTCGGGATGTTCATCTCCAGCGCCAACGGGGTCAGCATCACCGACACCGAGGTACGGAACAGCGCTCTCGACGGCCTGGTCCTGCACCGGTTCGCCACCGGCATCGACGTCAGCCGCCTCACCACCACCGGCAACGGTGGCGACGGCTTCGTCCTGTCCCGCGGCGCCCAGCAGGTCCGGGTGAGCGACAGCACCGCCGAGAACAACGGCGGCAACGGGTTCGCCGTCAACGGCCTGCCGCTGGCCACCGAGGCGTCCGCCTCCGGCGAATTCGTCGGCAGTTACGGCAACAACTCCGTGGCGAACAGCGTCGCCCGCAACAATGGTCGCTACGGGATCGAGGTGATCGGCGGCCTCAACGTCTCGGTGCAGAACAACCGCATCTTCGGCAGCGACATGGGCATCGTCGCCCGAGAGGGCGCCACCAACGTGTCGATCAGCGGCAACCAGCTCTCCGGCCAGGGCCGCCAGGGCATCGCGATCCGCGCCGGCGTCACCGACGCCGAGGTGACCGGCAACGTGGTCACCGGAGCGGACAACGCGATCTATGTGAACTCCGCGATCGCCACGGTGCGCGGCAACACCGTGCAGGACGCCAAGAACCACGGCGTCTCGATGGTCGGTGACGTCGACGGATCGACGCTGGCCTACAACGTGGTAGGCGGCGTCGGCCCGAGCGCCCTGGACGTCTCCCGGGCCGAGGGCGACATCACCGTGGACCACAACCAGACCACCGCCTGGCACGACACCAGCTCGTTCTGGATCAAGTTCCGGCACTACGCCAGCCCGATGACCATGCTCTGGACCGGCATCCTGCTGCTGATCATCCTGGCCGGGGTGCTCGGTATGCGCCGGCGCCGGGCCGGGGAGATCTCGCAGCCCTACGCGAACACGATGTCCCTGCGCACCACCCGCGCGGGTCACGCGGAGCCCGAGGCGGTACGTGAACTGGCCGGGGCCGGTGTCGGCCGGTGAGGCTCCGCAGCGGCAAGGTGGCCCTGGCGTGTGCCGTCACCGCGGTGCTCGCCGGCGCCTGCTCGACGGCTGACGAGCCGAAGGCCGGCCAGCAGCCGAAGACGGCGCCGACGGCCTCGGGTGCCCCGGGCTCCCCGCTGGAGCTGCCGACCGGCCCGCTGGCCACCGGACCGCTCAGCACGACCGGCAGCACCGGCACCACCACCGGCGGCGGCACCGGGTCGGCCGGCTCGGCGGACTGCGCCGAGGCCACCGTCCAGGTGAGCACCGCGGAGCAGCTCACCGCGGCGCTCAAGGACGTGGCGCCCGGGACCAGCATCCGGCTCGCCGACGGCGTCTACGAGGGCACCTTCGCCGCGACCGGGAGCGGCACCGAGAGCCAGCCCGTCAGTCTCTGCGGCTCCGCGGGGGCGATCCTCGACGGCGGCGGCATCAAGAAGGGCTACGGCCTGCACCTGGACGGCACGAGCTTCTGGCGGGTCAGCGGATTCACCGTCCGCAACGCGCAGAAGGGCGTGATGGGCGACGGCGTCACCCACAGCGTGATCCGCGGGCTGACCGTCGAGCAGATCGGCGACGAAGGCATCCACCTTCGCAAGTTCTCCACCGACAACGTCATCGAGAAGAACACGGTGCGCGACACCGGCAACCGGCGGACCAAGTACGGCGAGGGCATCTACATCGGCTCCGCCAACTCCAACTGGGGCGAGATCACCAGTGGGGCGCCGGACGCCAGCGACCGCAACGTGGTGCGCGGCAACAAGATCAGCGACACCACCGCCGAGGCCGTGGACATCAAGGAAGGCACCACCGGCGGAACGGTCGACGGCAACACCTTCGACGGGTCCGCACTGGTCGAGGACGACGCCGACTCCTGGGTCGACGTCAAGGGCAACAGCTGGACGATCAGCAACAACACAGGGACCAACAGCCCGAACGACGGGTTCCAGACGCATCAGGTCTACAGCGGCTGGGGCATCGGCAACACCTTCACCGGCAACGTCGCCACGGTGAACGGGCCGGGCTACGGATTCCGTCTCACCCCGGTCAAGGACAACCGCGTCACCTGCGACAACAAGGCGAGCAGCGCCGCCGAAGGTCTGTCGAACACCCCCTGCGACTCCTAGGAGGATCCCCCATGAGCAGCACCCTCCCCCGCCTCACCGTCATCGGCACCGGCTACCTCGGCGCGACCCACGCCATCTGCATGGCCGTCATGGGTTACGAGGTCATCGGCGTCGACGTCGACCTGAACAAGATCGAGAAGCTGAACTCCGGTGAGGTCCCCTTCTTCGAGCCCGGCCTGCCGGAGATGCTCGCCAAGGCCCTGGACTCCGGCCGGCTGCGCTTCACCACCTCGTTCCAGGAGGCCGCCGAGTTCGGCGACGTGCACTTCATCTGCGTGGGCACCCCGCAGCAGAAGGACTCCGAGGCCGCCGACCTGACGTACGTCGACGCCTCGGTGACCGCCCTGGCCCAGCACCTGACCCGCCGCGCCCTGGTCGTCGGCAAGTCGACCGTCCCGGTCGGCACCGCTGCCCGGCTCGCCGAGCTGGTCCGTACCACCGCGCCGGCCGGCGACGAGGTCGAGCTGGCCTGGAACCCGGAGTTCCTGCGGGAGGGCTTCGCGGTCGACGACACGATGAAGCCGGACCGGATGGTCTTCGGTGTCACCTCGGAGTGGGCCGAGAAGCAGCTGCGCGCCGCCTTCGCCCCGGTCCTCGCCCAGGGCGTGCCGGTGAAGGTCACCGACCTGCAGACCGCCGAGCTGGTCAAGGTCGCCGCGAACTCGTTCCTGGCCACCAAGATCTCCTACATCAACGCGATGGCCGAGGTGTGCGAGGCGACCGGCGCGGACGTGACCGACCTGGCCGAGGCGCTGGCCTACGACGAGCGGATCGGCGGCAAGTTCCTGCGCCCCGGCCTCGGCTTCGGCGGCGGCTGCCTGCCCAAGGACATCCGCGCCTTCGCCCACCGGGCCGAGGAGCTGGGTGTCGGCCAGGCGGTCGGCTTCCTGCGGGAGATCGACGGCATCAACCGCCGCCGTCGTGGCCGCACCGTCGACCTGGTGCTGGAACTCGCCGGTGGTGACGTCAAGGGCAAGCGGATCGCCGCGCTGGGCGCCGCGTTCAAGCCGAACTCCGACGACATCCGGGACGCTCCCGCCCTCGACGTGGCCGCCACCCTGCACCGGATGGGCGCCATCGTCACCGTTTTCGACCCCGCGGCGAACGAGAACGCCCGCCGGGTGCACCCGGAGCTGGAGTACGGCGTGAGCGCGCTGGACGCCGCGATGGACGCCGACGTGGTCGTCCTGCTCACCGAGTGGACCGCGTTCCGTGAGATCGACCCGGGCATGATGGCGCAGGTCGTCCGCTCGAAGAAGATCATCGACGGCCGGCACGCGCTGAACCCGGTGCAGTGGCGCGCCGCGGGCTGGGAGTACCGGGCGCTCGGCCGCCCCTGATCCCGTACGACGTGAAGCCGGGCGCCTGGTGGCGCCCGGCTTTTCGTCATCGATAGGCGCGCAGCGCCGTGAGGGTGGTGTTCACGTCGAAGAGCGGGCCCTCGTTGCTGTCCCAGCCGCCGTCGCGGCGCTGGGTCTCGGACAACCGCTTCCGGGCGTTCTGCAGCAGCCAGTCGTCACCCAGGTTGACCCGGCGCAGAACCGCCGCCATCGAGGCGACATCGGCCGGGGACATGTCGGAGAGCCGGTCGCCCAGCACCAGCTGCACGCGGGCCGACTCGTAGAAGAACTGCTGCTGGTTCAGCAGGCCGGCGGCGTGCCAGCCGGCCGCCAGGAAGCTCGGCCAGGTGCCGTCCGGCCGCAGCTGGGAGACCACCCAGGCGGCCGCCCGGGCGAGGACGTCGCCGTGGCGGGCGCGGGTCTGGTAAGGGTCGGCCTCCACCGCGGCCGAGGTGAGCCAGAACCCGGCCACCGAGGTCAGATAGAGCGTGGCTTCGGGGTCGCCGGGCATCGCCCATGGTGGGGCCTGCTCGGCCAGCGCCTCGTGTTCCTGCCAGGTGCCGTCGTCGCGCTGTGCGGCGGCCAGCCACTGCAGGGCGCGCTCGACCACGGGACCGCGCAGGCCGCCGAGGTCGTCGAGCTCGTTGAGGCGGAAACAGGTGGCGTCGATCGATGGGACGGAACCCTCGGCCGAAGCCGGCCAGCCACCCTCTGGCATCTGCCCGGAGGCGATGCGGTCCACGACCTCGTCAGGGGCCGGCTGCCCGGTCCTGAGGTAGGAAAGGCGGGCCCGTTCGACCGGATCTCCGTGGGCGACCACATATCCGATCGCGGCGTCTATATCGACCACGATGGTGACGGTACCGCCCTAACCTGTGATCCGCCGGGCCAATTCCACGCTGAGGAGTCACAGGTGACTCCCCAGCGTGAAACCACTGTCAGTACGACGGCAGTGACGGGTCCACCGTGTTCACCCAGGAGACAATGCCGCCCTGGACGTGCACGGCGTCCTTGAAACCGGCCGCCTTGAGCGCCGCGAGCGCCTCGGCCGAGCGCACACCCGACTTGCAGTGCAGCACGATCTGCTTGTCCTGCGGGAACTTGGCCAGCGCCTCGCCGGAGAGGATGTCGCCCTTCGGGATCAGGGTCGCGCCCGGGATCCGGTTGATCTCCCACTCGGCGGGCTCGCGGACGTCGACGAGGAAGATGTCCTTGCCGGAGTCCTGCCAGTCCTTCAGCTCGCGGGCGGTGATGGTGGCACCGGCCGTGGCCTCCTGCGCCTCGACCGAGACCGCGCCGCAGAAGTCCTCGTAGTCCTCGAGCAGGTCGGTGACGGTCGGGTTCTCACCGCAGAGCGCGCAGTTCGGGTCCTTCCGCACCTTGATCTTGCGGTAGGTCATCTCCAGGGCGTCGTAGACCATCAGTCGGCCGACCAGCGGCTCACCGATGCCGGTGATCAGCTTGATCGCCTCGTTGACCTGGATCGAACCGATCGACGCACAGAGCACGCCGAGCACGCCGCCCTCGGCGCAGCTCGGGACCATGCCGGGCGGCGGGGGCTCCGGGTAGAGGCAGCGGTAGCAGGGACCGTGCTCCTCCCAGAAGACCGAGGCCTGGCCGTCGAAGCGGTAGATCGAACCCCAGACATAGGGCTTGCCGAGCAGCACCGCGGCGTCGTTGACCATGTAGCGGGTCGCGAAGTTGTCGGTGCCGTCGACGATCAGGTCGTACTGGCTGAAGATCTCTTTGACGTTGTCGCGGTCCAGCGCGGTGTTGTGAATGACCACGTTCACCAGCGGGTTGATCTCGGCGATGCTCCGCGCGGCCGACTCCGCCTTGGGCGTGCCAACGTCGGAGACGCCGTGGATGACCTGGCGCTGGAGGTTGGACTCGTCGACCGTGTCGAAGTCGATGATGCCGAGCGTGCCCACACCGGCCGCGGCCAGGTAGAGCAATGCCGGCGAGCCGAGGCCGCCCGCGCCGACGGCGAGCACCTTCGCGTTCTTCAGCCGCTTCTGCCCGTCCATCCCGACATCGGGGATGATCAGGTGACGCGAATAGCGGCGGATCTCGTCGACGCTCAGCTCGGCGGCCGGCTCGACGAGCGGGGGCAGAGCCACAGTTCACTCCCCGGGTTCGGTGGTAAGGATCGCCGCCTATTCTTGCTCGTTCTCCTGCGGCACGCCCATGACGTCGGACACGGGCCCGACATGCGGGATCAGGAATATTTCAGGCCATCGGCGCACCGGCGTACCGTTTGCCGCCCAGATAGGGCCAGGCGTTGCGGGTGCAGCCCTTGAGCCCGTAGGTCTGCTGCATCATCACCGGCGCCTTGGCGCCCGCCTTCGGACAGGTCTCGTGACCGTGCCCGAGCTCGTGGCCGACCTCGTGGTTGATCGCGTAACGGCGGTACTCGGCGAGGTGCCCCGCGTAGTCCGGGACGGCCTGCGCCCACCGGTCCGCGTTGATGATCACCTTTCCGGGCACCCGGCACGAGGTGAACCCGGCGGTCTGCAGGCCACCGGTGGCACACATCTGCTCCGAGGTGCGCGCCGACGCCAGGTAGATGGTGAAGTCGGCCTTGCCGGACTCCTTCGTCACCCGCCGCAAGCGCAGCCGGCCGTCGTTGACCCAGCTGCGGTTGTCGCCGAGGGTGCGGTCGATCTCGCCGGCGAACTCCGCCGGGTCGGTCCCGTCGACGGTCTTCTCCACCGCCACCTGGAAGCGGTACAACTGCCCCGCCGTGCCGAGCATCGGGCCGCGCTCCTTGGCGTACCGAAACTCGCCGGCCGTGGCCTGCTGCTCAGCCGGCGGCGTCGGCGCCGCCTTGACCTGCGGCGTCGCCGCAGGCACATTCGCACCCCGGCCAGCGTCCTCCGGTTCGGCCGCGGGTTGCGCGGCCTCCCGGCCGGGCGCGACCGGCTCCTCGTTCCCGCTCAGCTGATGCCCGGCCACCAGCACCACGACCACCACCACGAGGTACGCCAGAAGCATCGCGCGCCGCCGTCGTCGCAGCATCCGGGGTGACGCCGAGGGTGCCGCATGCCGGGCGCCCGAGCTGCGCGAATGCGCCGGGACGTAATCGTCGGCCCCGTCGTCCTCGGCCGCGTGATCGGCACGGGAGAGCACGTCGGGCAGGAACGCCGGCTCGGGCTCGACCTCCGGGGCAGCGCGGTCGGGCGGCGACGGGACGTAAACCTGGGCGGCGGACACTTCGCCGGTGACCTCGTGCTCGGGTGCGGCCGGCGGCGGGGACGGAGTGTGCGCGTCGTCGGGAAGGACCGGCGCCGGCACGTAGAGGTTTTCGGTGGTGTGCCGCTCCAGCAGGGCGTGCGGGGGCCAGAGGTTGTCGGGCAACTCAGCCGGCAGGTGGACGCTCTCCGGAAGGCCGGGGTGCGGCCGGTTCACCGGGTAGGCGTCGCTGGTCGCAGTGGGCTGTTCGGCGGGTGGCTGCGGCTCGTCGGGGTGCGCGGCCCA
>NZ_JBEZZB010000150.1:0-25597 GCF_040638955.1 Actinoplanes sp. NPDC024001 | reverse complement strand
CCGCCGTCCGCGCCGCCGTCACGGCCGGCCGGGTTGGCGCCGCCGTCAGCGGGGCCCTCGCCCTGCGCGCCGGCCGGGTCGGAGCTGATGATTTCGTGGTTGCCGAGCCCCATGCTGACTCCTCAAATCGAGCGTTCGGTGTGATTCGAGGGCGTGGTACCCGAGCTGATCACGTCTAATCCGGAAGCGGACCGGGTATCCCGGCGGCATGCTGTGGATCGGGACGTCGGGCTGGCAGTACCGGGACTGGCGGCCGGCGAAGGGCGCCGGCGACACCGGCTACCTCTACCCCGCCGGGCTGCCGCAGCGGCTCTGGCTGGAGCACTACGCGGACCGGTTCGACGTGGTCGAGGTGAACAACGCCTTCTACCGGCTGCCGGAGCGGACCACCTTCCAGCAGTGGCGCGACCGCACCCCGGACCGGTTCCGCTTCGCCGTGAAGATGAGCCGCTATCTCACGCACATCAAGCGGCTGCGGGAACCGGCCGAGCCGGTGGCCCGGTTTCTCAGCCGGGCCGAGGCCCTCGGCGACAAGCTGGGGCCGGTCCTGCTGCAGCTGCCGCCGACGCTGCGCGCCGACCTGGACGCGCTCGACGAGACGTTGCGGCAGTTCCCGGGCACGGTACGGGTGGCGGTCGAACCCCGGCACCCGACCTGGTTCACCCCCGACTGCGAGCAGCTGCTGCGCGAGCACGGCGCCGCGCTGTGCTGGGCGGACCGATGCGGACGCCCGCTGACCCCGCTGTGGCGCACCGCCGGGTTCGGTTACCTGCGCCTGCACGAGGGGCGGGCGAAGCCCTGGCCACGGTACGGCCGCCAGGCCCTGCACTCATGGCTGGACCGCTGCGGCGTACCCGAGATGTTCGTCTTCTTCAACAACGACCCGGGCGGCGCCGCGGTGATCGACGCGGGTGTGATGGCGGCGGAAGCCGCCCGCCGCGGAATCCGGATCACCGCTGTGCCGGCGGTGCCGCCGCGCCCCCGAGAAGGTCAATGAGGGTGCTCGCATTACGTTGCGCGTAATCGGAGTAACAGTTGTTCAGAAGCGCATGGGTGACGTCGGTCTCATCAGCGAGCGACTTCAGTTTCGGCACCCATTCGGCGAGTTCGGCGTCGGAATAGCGATATCCGAACTTCTCGTGGATGTCCTTGCTGGTCCACTTGTCGCTGTGCCCGTGGAATCGGACCACCGCGACGTCGCCGGTCGCCACCGGCAGCGGCGGCACCGACGACCGGTGGCCCTGCGGCATGTCCACACAGACGTAGGACAGCCGGTGCGCCTTGAGGAACTCCAGGGTCTCCTCGCGGTTGCCGCCCTCGAACCAGGAGGCGTTGCGGAACTCGAAGACCGGCCGCAGCGGCTTGCACCGGGCCGTCACCTCCAGCAGGTATTCCCGGTTGGCCCTGCGGATGCCGAACCAGGGCGGGAACTGGAAGAGCAGCACGCCCAGCTTGCCGGCCTCGGCCAGTGGGTCCAGAGCGCTCAGGAAACGGCTCCAGACCTCCTCGTACGCCTGCGGCGGCAGGTCCTGCGGGTAGATGTTGGCCTTGGCCGTCTCCGGGCGCAGATCCTTGTAGAGGGCCGACACCCTGGTCGGATGCCCGGTCAGCAGGCTGAACGCCTTGATGTCGAAGGTGAAGCCGGCCGGCGTGCGCTCCGCCCACAGTCTCGTGGTCTGCTCGTTCGGCGGGCCGTAGTAGGTGGAGTCCACCTCGACGATCGGGAAATGCCTCGCGTAGTGCGCCAGCCGCTTCTCCGCGGTGTCGGCGCCCTGCGGGTACCACCCGGAGGCGAGCAGCGTCTTGTCCGTCCACGACGCCGTGCCGACCCGGATGTCACCCATGAAGCCCTCCAGGGGGCCCGCCCGGAAGCGGGCCCCAGGACGAGTCAGCTGGCCCGGCGCTCCCGGACCTGCTTGCAGTTCACGCACGTGGTGGCGGACGGGAACACCTCGAGACGCTCCACCGGGATCGGGTTGGAGCAGCCCTCGCAGTTGCCATAGGTGCCGTCCTCCAGGCGCGCCATCGCGTGCTCCGCCTGGGTCCGCCGGTCGAGCAGGGTCCGCAGCAGCGACGTGGCCGCGTCGCGCTCCGCCGTCTTGGACCCGCTGTCGGCCTGGTCGTCGCCGGCGGCGTCGCCGATCTCGACCAGGCGCAGACGTTGATTCTGCGCGACCGCTTCCTCGTACTCGGTGTTGAGCTCCTCGAACCGGCTCCGCAGGAGCGTCCGGATCTGGTCGATCTCCTCGGCCGAGCGCCCCTTCGCCGTGCTCGCGCCCTTACCCGTAACAACCGCTCCGTTGACGAGCATGCAGTCCCCCTGCCCTTCACTCAGCCCCAGCCGGTGGCCATCTGCCGGGTCACCCTCGTCCCGGGCCGGCTCGACGTGTGGAGCCGGCTGATACCCACCGCCCGAGATCCCAAACGGGACCCCCGCGAAAAAGTAACCGGAGCATAACTGTCAGTGGTTGAATCCGCCACGGACTCGGCGAGTGGGTCTTTGTGCCAGTGATCACCAGGCGGACTCGACGAGGGTCGGGTGGCGCGGGTCGTCGAGGCGTACGACCACGTCAGCGAAGGTTTCCGGGGCCACCTCGGCGGTGTAGCGCCGGAACGCGGGCAGGGTCCAGTGATCGTCCGCGGCGGTGCGCCGGGCCAGCGCGGCGGCGGAGAGTTCGAGGTGGACGGTGAAGTCGAACGGCAGCCCGGAGCCGAGCAGCAGCGGGCCGCTGACCAGCACGATCGCGTTCGCCGGCAGGGTCGAGTAGGGCTCGCGGGCGGCGCGGTCCACCGCCGCGTCCCACAGTCGCAGCAGGATCCGCCCGGAGCCGTCCGGGGCGGCCGGGGCGAGCACCTCGCGGATCAGGCCGGCCTCGTCGAACCAGCCGGTGTAGAACGAGTCCGGATTGGTCCGCCCGAACTCCAGGCGCAACGAGGCGGGGCGCAGGAAGTCCCTGGTGTGGACCCGCACCGCCGGACGGCCGCGGACCCGCAGCGGGTCCACCAGGGCGTCGGCGAGACGGGCCGGATCGGCGGCTTCGGCGCCGTCGACGGCGACCCGGAGCCTACTGTCGGATTCCCGACTGGCCAGCCGGTCGGCCAGATCCTCGACGAGAACGTCGAACGAGACGGGACGGACGCGCATCCATCAATGATCCACGTTCACGGCGACGGAGGCCGGGCCGGCCCGGCCGGGGAACCGGGCTCAATCCTGCGGCAGGATCATGATCCGGGCGTCGTCGGCCAGGCGGTAGCCCACCCCGTAGACCGTGGTGATCAGCGGGAGGTTGCCGCCGAGCTTGAGCCGCAGCCGCCGGACATGGACGTCCACCGTGCGCTCACCGGCCCGCTCGTAACCCCAGACGGCGGCGAGCAGCTGCGCCCGGGTGAACACCCGTCGGGGCCGCTCGGCCAGGTAGAGCAGCAGGTCGAACTCCAGCCGGGTCAGCGGCAGCGGCGCCCCGTCCAGCAGCGCCTGCCGGGAGCCGGTCAGCAGGCGCACCTCCGGACCCTCGGACGACGCCTCGGCGGCTTCCGGCGGCTCGGTGAACGGCTCGACGGTGACCGTGCCGCGGCTCAGCTCGACCAGCTCGCGGACCGCGGCCAGCAATCGGTGAGCCTGTGGGGAAACGGCGTCCCCGGTGAGCGGAATGGCGAGAGTCACGGTCAGCGCCGGCTCGGCGGCACGCCGCCCGGGGCCACGGCCCGGCCCGGCGGAACGACGATCGGCACGCGGCGACAATGCGCTGACCGGCATTGATTCATCCCCCAGAATTTGCTGCGGCAAGCGAATACAACTGACTACTGTCCGTAAAGCGGGGACGATATTTCCGGCCCGCAGATGCGCGGGTCAAGTCGCCAACCACACTGTGGGAAACCCGTTCCATAGTCAGGTCTATTCACGACGGTGGAGACCACCCGCGCCCCCTGCGGGCGCCGGATGTCAAGGCGGGTCGTGAATAGACCTGATTGTTCACGGTCACACAAATGCATTCCGGGAACGTTTTCTGTCAGCCTCATTAAAGATTGCCGAACGTGGGTAGCTTCTCACCGTGGCAGAGCTTGACGCAGAGACGATCGCCTACGCCCATCGCATGTTCGACCTGGCGCGCGCCGGCGCCACCGACGAGCTCACCGCTCAGGTGGCCGCCGGGCTGCCGGCGAACCTCACCAACGACAAGGGGGACACGCTGCTGATACTGGCGGCCTACCACAACCATCCGGGCACCGTGGCGGCCCTGCTCGCGCACGGCGCCGACCCGGACCGGGTCAACGACCGGGGTCAGACCGCCCTGTCCGCCGCGGTCTTCCGGCAGAACCCGGAGACCGTGCGCACACTGCTCGCCGCGGGCGCCGACCCGGACGGCGGCAAACCCACGGCGGTGGAGACCGCGGCCTTCTTCAACCTGCCGGAGATGGCCGCGCTGCTGACCGGGGGCGCCGGCGAGGCGCCCCCGGGGTGATGCCTAGCTGCCGGTGAGGCGGCGGCCGACGGCCGCGATGAGCCGGTCGAGCTCCGAGCCGAACGGGTTGTCGTGCACCAGGTACGTCCAGGTGGCGCTGGGCCGGACGATCTCGGCCCGGTCCGGCTGCCAGCCGTCGGCGAGGTCGACCTCCTCGAACGTCTCGATGGTGCGCGCCTCGACCTTGGTGAGCAGCTCCTGGAAGGCCGGCACCGCGGAGCGGTGGAACTCGTCCAGCGGGTCCAGCTTGCCCAGCGCCCGCAGGTGCACGCCCTCCCGGACCTCGTTGAGGTAGGCCAGGTGGTCGGCCCAGAGCCGGTCCAGGTGGTAGAGAGCGATCGCCCGGGCGGCGTCGGAGAGCACGTCCTCGTCGGTCTCCTTGGCCTTCTCCGGCGACTTCTCCAGCAGCATGATGGCGGCGACCTCGGAGGTGAGCAGCCGCTCCCGGCGCTCGGCCAGCAGCAGGCGCTGCTGCTCGATCACCACGCTGTACCGCCAGGTGTTCTTGTGGATCTCGTGGTTCACACCCTCGGCGACCCGCTGGGCGTGCTCGACCGCGTAGTCCACCTGCGGGTCGTGCACGACGCCGTCCATGTCCATCCGCGGCGAGGCCGGGATGATGTCACCGGCGTGCCGGACGACCAGCTCGTCCTCCAGGCTGACGAAGAACACCGAGCGGCCCGGGTCGCCCTGCCGGCCGGCCCGGCCACGGAGCTGGTCGTCGACCCGGCGGCTGTCGTGCCGGCCGGCGCCGATCACGTACAGGCCGCCGAGCTCGACCACGGCGTCGCGGTCCTTCTCGTCGCTGCCGCCGAGGCGGATGTCGACACCGCGGCCGGCCATCTGGGTGGAGACGGTGACCGCGCCGAGCGCGCCGGCCTCGGCGATGATCGCCGCTTCCTCGGCGTCGTTCTTCGCGTTCAGCACGTTGCACGGCACGCCGGCGTCGGCGAGTTGCCGGGCCAGCAGCTCGGAGGCCTTCACGTCCAGGGTGCCGATCAGCACCGGGCGGCCGGACTCGTGGGCGATCTTGATTTCCTCGACCAGGGCCTCGTCGCGCGTGTCGTGCGCCGAGTAGATCCGGTCCGGGTCGTCCTCGCGGATGTTCGGGGTGTTCGGCGGGATCACCGCCACCTCGAGCTTGAAGTACTCCCGCAGCTGCTCACCGACGTGCACCGCGGTCGCGGTCATGCCGCAGGCGGTCTTGTAGAGCGCGATGAACGCCTGCACGGTGAGGGTGTCGAGCACCTCGCCCTCAGCGGTCGAGGAGAGGCCCTCCTTGGCCTCCACGGCGGCCTGCAGGCCGTCCGGCCAGCGGCGGCGCTGGGCGACCCGGCCGCGCATCTCGTCGATCAGCTCGACGCCGCCGTTGCGGACGATGTAGTCGACGTCGCGGCGCAGCAGGGCGTGCGCGTGCAGCGCCACGTTCACCGCGGACAGGTGCTCGACCTGGTCGTCGGCGTAGAGGTCGATGCCGCCGAGCTGCTCCTCGATGTGCTTGAGGCCGTCGTCGGTGAAGGCGACGCTGCGGCCGTCCTCGGCGACCTCGTAGTGCTTGCCCTTGCGCAGGGTCTTCATCAGGGCGGCGGCCTCGTGCACCGGGTCGCTCTCGGTGGAGGTGCTGCCGGCGAGCACCATCGGCACCCGGGCCTCGTCGATCAGGATCGAGTCGGCCTCGTCGACGATCGCGGTGGCCAGATCGCGCTGCACCCGGTCGGCCACGTCGGTGACCAGCTGGTCGCGCAGGTAGTCGAAGCCCGCCTCGCTGACCGAGACGTAGGTGACGTCGGCCGCGTACGCCTCGCGGCGCTCCTCCGGCGTCATCGACTCGGTCACCCAGGCGACGGTGAGGCCGAGCAGCGTGTAGATCGGCTGCATCCACTCGGCGTCGCGGCGGGCCAGATAGTCGTTGACGGTGAGCACGTGGACCGGGCCGTTGCCGAGGCGGGTGTGCCCGTACGCCGCGACGGTCGCGGTGAGCGTCTTGCCCTCACCGGTGGCCATCTCGGCGACCCGCTTGTCGAGCAGCGCCATCGCACCGAGCAGCTGTACGTCGTACGGTCGCTGGTTGATCGCGCGACGGGCCGCCTCGCGGCCGATCGCGCAGATCTCCACGTAGTCGGTCGCCTCGCGGGCGGCCTCGGTCAGCGCCGCGTCGTCCAGCTCCTTGAGCGCGTCCTCACGCGCCTCGATCGCACCCAGCCGCTTCGACAACGGCCCCAGGTCCACCGTCGTGCCCGGACGCTGGAGAAACTTGCGGAACCGGCTCTTCAGCCGCTGCGACACACCCATGGCGCGCAACGGTACTTTATTTTGCTGAAGTTCTGGTTCCGGACTCCCCCGGCGTCGATCAGAAGGTGATCACCGCCTGGACCTCCTGGCGGCGGCGCTCGGCCAGATCGTGCAGCAGCGCCGGGCTCTCGTCGAAACCGACGACCGCGGTGATCAGGTGCGCGCGGATCGCGTCGCCCTCGGCACGGAGCAGGTCGACGGTCGCGGCGGAGAGCCGTTCGCGGTCCCACGAGTGGGCCAGCCCGCGGGGAACCCGGCCGATCTGCGCACACCGTACGCCGAGGCCGTTGTGGTGGAATTCCTCGCCGAGCCGGACCTCGTCCGCGCCGCCCGGGTAGAAGGCCAGGTCGATGACCGTGCCCTGCGGGCGCAGCAGGCGCAGCCCCAGGTGCAGGGCCGCGGCCTGGCCGCGGCACTGGAAGACCACGTCGGCGCCGCGGTCGCCGTCGGCGTGCCGCCACCGGGTCTTGAGGGTGACCGCCGGGTCCGGCGCGTCCGGGCCGGTGTCCAGGGTTTCCAGGCCCAGCCCTTCGGCGATCTTGCGGCGCTGCTCGGTGGGGTCGAGCACCACCACCGAGGCGGCGCCGTGCGCGCGGGCGAACAGCGCGGTGAGCAGGCCGACCACACCGGCGCCGACGACCGCGACCCGGGCGCCGAGGACGCCGTCGGCGAGCGAGCGCACGGCCGGGCCGAACCGGTCGGCGGCCGCGTGCAGCAGGCCGTTGGCGCAGATCGGGCCCATGTGCGCGACGTAGACGCCGAGGATCGGGTCCAGGTCGCCGGGCAGCGGCACCACCCGGTCGCGCAGCGGATGCCCGGTGTAACCGGTGCGGTGGCCGTAGGTCATCGCGACGACGGTGCCGTCGGGAAAGGCCGGGGTGCGGCTCTCCTCGACCCGCGCCACCTCCATGTAGCCCAGGCGGGTCACCGGATAGGCCTGCTCCGGCGGCGCCCCGAACAGGCCGAGGCCGGCGTCGAAACCGGCGTGCAGCGCCGGATTGGTCCCCTTGAGGAAGGTCAGCTCGGTGCCCGCGGACACCCCGCTGAACAGCGTGCGGGCCCGGAACCCGCCGTCCGGCACCGGCTCCGCCGGCACCTCGGCGATCTCGACCCGGCCCGGGCCCGCGACGATCAGGTTGCGGTCAGCCATGCTTGGCCTCCGGACGGACCGGCCGGCCGCTCGCGGCCGACTCGGCGACGGCGAGAGCGAGAGCGTGGGTACGCAGAGCCTCCGCGTACGGGACCCGCACGTCGTCCTCCTCGCCCCGCACCGCCCGCACGAACGCCCGGTCGACGCCGAGGTGCCCCGAGGTGGGGTCGCACGGCAGGGTCACGGTGCCGGTCTCGTCGCGGATCACCATCTCGCTCTCGGTGAAGACCAGGGCCAGGCCGTCGGCGTAGACCTCCAGCCCGGCCCGCTGCTTCCAGCCGAGCACACAGGTGGTGGCGAGGGTGCCGACGGCGCCGCTGGCGAACCGCAGCACCGCGGTGGACGCCCCGTCCACGTCGGCCCCGTCGACCGGTGGCGGCGTGCCGTTGCCGTAGGCGAACACCTCGTCCACCTCCCCGCCCAGGTAGCGGGCCAGGTCCAGCACGTGCGCGGCCTGCTCGACGACCGGGCCGCCGGAGCGGTCGGCGCGTGGCCACCAGGCGACCGGGGGCACCTTGTCCAGCCAGGCGCCGGTGATCAGCCGGATCGGCCGGCCGTCCAGGAGCTCGCGGGCGCGTTCCACGGTCGGCAGATAGCGCCAGTGGTGGCCGACGGCGGTCCGGATGCCGCTCTCCGTGATGCGGCCGGAAATTTCGGCGGCCGTACGGTAATCGATGGATATGGGTTTTTCCACGAACATCGGCAGTCCGGCATCGATTACCGCGCGCTCGGCGTCGCCGTGGGCGAATGGTGGCACACAGACGTAGACCGCGTCCGGGCCCGAGTCGATCAGGTCCGCCACGGAGTCGTACGTCCGGGCGCCGTGCTCACCGGCCAGTGCCCGCGCCGCGTCGGGCACCACATCGGTCACCCCGCTCACCTGCACGTCCGGCAGTCCGGAGAGTACCCGGGCATGCCGGGCCGCCACCCCGCCCGCGCCCACCAGACCGATCCGTGTCGTCGCCATTCGCTCCCCTTGCTCCGTGCCGCCAGGTCCGGCCGGTCTTTAACCGGCGGCCCGGATCCGAAAACCATCCACATCAGAGTTCGACTCTGCGAAGTCGGACGGTAACCATCCGGAAAGATTGATATCGCCACACATGGGGAATTCAGCGGCGGCCGATTGATCGTGACTGTGGGGGAAGCCGATGTGGCACTCGAACACGACCGTCTCGCCGGTAGTAGAGGCGTGGACGACGTACCGGACCGGAAGTGCCGGGCAGTGGACACCGGAGCGGCTGGCGGCCGCCAAAGGCCGTGAGCGGGTGAGTGTGGTCATCCCGGCTCGTAACGAGCAGGCAACGATCGGTGCGATCGTCGCCACCATCCACGCCGAACTCGTCGAGCGGGTCGCGCTGGTGGACGAGATCGTGGTGGTGGACTCCCGCTCCACCGACGCCACCGCCGCCGAGGCCCGCCGGGCCGGCGCCCGGGTGGTCAGCCAGGACCGGCTCACCCAGGGCCTGCCCCGGATGGAGGGCAAGGGCGACGCGCTCTGGGCCGGGCTCGCGGCCAGCAGCGGCGACGTGGTCGCCTTCGTCGACGGCGACCTGCGCGAGTTCTCCGCGCACTTCGTGACCGGCCTGCTCGGGCCGCTGCTGACCGACGGCAGCGTGGAGTTCGTCAAGGGCTTCTACCACCGGCCGCTGGTCGGGCCGGTCAGCGTGGAGACCGACGGCGGTGGCCGGGTCACCGAGCTGGCCGCCCGCCCGCTGCTCAACCTGTTCTTCCCGGAGCTGGCCGGGTTCGTCCAGCCGCTCGCCGGCGAGTACGCGGGACGCCGCCGCACCCTGGAGCGGATCCCGTTCGTCTCCGGCTACGGTGTCGAGATCGGCATGCTGATCGACCTGGTCGACCTCGTCGGCCTGGACGCCCTCGCGCAGGTGGACCTCGGCGAGCGCAAGCACCGCCACCAGGGCACCGAGGCGCTCGGGCGGATGGCCTCCCAGATCATGGTGACCGCCTGGTCGCGGATGTACCGGCGAGGCCTCACCACCGAGCCGATGCCGCCGTCGACGCTGCTCACCCAGTTCCGCCGGGGCGGCGACGACGCACTGCCCAACCTGGACCGGCAGATCGCCGTCACCGAGACCGGTGTGACCGAGCGCCCGCCGCTGATCTCCCTCACCCACCGGGCGGTGGCCGCGTGAAGGTGTTGATGAACGCGGGACCGTGGCTGCCGGTTCCGCCGGCCGGGTACGGCGGCATCGAGAACATCGTCGCCACCCTGGTCCCCGAGCTGCGCCGGCTCGGCGTCGAGGTGGTGCTGGCCAGCGTCGCGGAGAGCACGCTGGAGACGGACGGCCGGGTGCACGTCTTCGACACCGGGCAGTTCGCGGCGCTGCAGCGGCCGTACAACCAGGCGGTCGGGGTGGTGCAGGCACACCAGCACGCGATGGTGCGGGCGCTGCGCGACCGCGACGACATCGACCTGATCCACGACCACGTCGAGGCGGCCGGGCTGGTCACCCTCGCCAGCCTCGGCGACAGCGCGCCGCCGGCCCTGCACACCCTGCACTGGGACCTGCACAAGCACCCCGAGCTGTACGGCACGTACGACGGCGGCGACCGGGTCCGGGTCAACGGCGTCTCCGCCGACCAGCTGTCCCGGGCGCCGCGGGCGCTGCGCGACCACTCGGTCGGCCACGTGCACCTGGCCACGCCGCTCGCCGCCGAGCCGATGCCGGAGGTCACCAAGGGCTCGCACGTGGTGGTGCTCGGCCGGATCAACCCGGGCAAGGGACAGGACCTGGCCGCCCGGCTCGCCCACACGGCCGGTTTCGATCTGATCCTGGCGGGCCCGGTCGGGCCGTACCGCAACGCCGAGGAACTCGCGGCCGCGGAGAACGATCCGTCCGCCGCGCTCAACCCCGACGTGCGGTTCTGGCGGGAGAAGGTGGCGCCGCACGTCGACGGCGTACGCGTGCGGTGGGTCGGGATGGTCACCGGCCGCGACCGTGACCTGCTGCTGGCCGGCGCTCGCGCCTCGCTCTTCCCACTGCGCTGGGCGGAGCCGGGCGGCACCGCGGTGGTGGAGTCGCTCGCGCTGGGCGTCCCGGTGGTGGGCATCGCCCGCGGCTGCCTGCCGGAGCTGATCGAGGAGGGGCACAGCGGGCTGCTGACCGACGACGAGGAGGCGCTCGGGGACCTGGTGCACAAGGCGTCCGGAATCGATCCGCGCGCCTGCCGGGCCGAGGCGGAACGCCGCTTCACGCCGGCCGTGATGGCCGAGTCCTACCTGCGGTTGTACGAACAGATCCGGAACCGGATCTGACGTTTGCCGGGCCGGGTCGCCGGGCACCTGGTTCGACGTCGTACGCGTGGCGGTAGACGTCGTACGCGGAGGGAGGGGCATGCCCAGCCAGCTGGTCTGCCGGCCGGAGCGGGACCTTCCCGTCGCCCTGCTCACGATCACCGGCACCCTCGACCGGGTGACCGGTGACGCGCTGGGCGCCGCGGTCCGGCGCAGCCTCGCCATGCAGCCGGTCAAGCTGCTGCTGGACGTCACCCGGTTACGGATAGCCGACCCGCTCGCACTGCGCACGCTGGGCTCCGTCGTCTGCCAGACGGCGGAGTTCCCGGCTGTGCCGATCGTGATCTGCGGTGCGGACCCGGCCACCCGGCGGGTGCTGACCGCGACCCCCGACTGCGCCGATCTGGAGATGGCGCCGGACTGCACCCGGGCGCTCGTCGAGGCGGACGCGCAGCCCCGCGAGCCGGGCCTGCGGGTGCGACTACGGCCGGTCCCGGAAGCCTGCCGTCAGGTCCGCCAGCTGGTCAGCCAGGCCTGCACCGCCTGGCAGCGGCACGACGTCACCTCCACCGCGGCGCTGGTCGCGACCGAGCTGGTGGCGAACGTGGTCCGGCACGCGCACACCACCATGGAGTTCACCCTGGCCCTGCGGGACGGCCGGCTGATCGTCGCGGTCCGCGACGGCAGCCGCCGGATGCCCCGCACTCTCGACCCGACGGTCACCGACGCCGGCGGGCGCGGGCTGCGCCTGGTGCGGGACCTGACAGACGCGTGGGGCGTTCTGCCGGTGACCGACGGTAAGGTGGTGTGGACCCAGCTCATCACCGGAGCCGCTGTGTGACCGAGCTCTTCCCGATAGAGCATCGTGACGTGGTCGCCGTCGGCGCCTCCGCCGGAGGCGTCGAGGCGCTGCGGGCGCTGGTCGGCGGTCTGCCCGCCGGATACCCCGGTTCCCTGCTGGTGGTCCTGCACCTGCCGCGGAGCGCCCCGAGCGCGCTGCCCGGCATCCTCACCCGCAGCGGAGCGTTGCCGGCCGCCACCGCCCGCGACGGGGAGCCGCTGCTCGGCGGGCGCATCTACGTCGCCCCCAGCGATCACCATCTGCTGCTGCTCGACGGGCACCTGCGGCTGAGCCGGGGCCCGGCCGAGAACGGCCATCGGCCGGCCGTCGACCCGCTGCTCCGCTCGGTCGCCCGGGCCGCCGGCCGCCGGGCGGTCGGCGTGATCCTCTCCGGTTCCCGCGACGACGGCGCGGCCGGGCTGGCGGCGATCGCCTCCAGCGGCGGCGTCACCGTGGTGCAGGATCCCGAGGACGCCGTCTATCCGTGGATGCCACGGGCCGCGCTGGATCTGATCAAACCCGATCATGTGGCGCCGGCCGACGCGCTCGGCGGCCTGCTCGCCGAGATCACGGCCGCGGAATTGACGGCTGCGCCGGCCAGCGGCCGCGTCCACGACCCGCTCCTGGACGCGGAGGTGGCGATGGCAGACCTGGCGCCGATCGGTACGGAGACCATCGCTTCCCCCGCCGGATACGGCTGCCCCGACTGCGGAGGCAGCCTGTTCGTCATCGAGGACACACCCGTGCCCCGCTTCCGCTGCCGGATCGGGCACGCCTGGTCCCCGGAGAGCCTGCTCGACGAGCAGGCCGCCGCCCTCGAAGGCGCGCTGTGGCTGGCGCTGCGGTCCCTGGAGGAGAAGGCGGCGCTGAGCCGCCGGATGGCGGCCGGCCGCGCCGGGACGTCGAGCAGCGCGAACTTTCAGGCCATGGCGGAGGACGCGGAGACGGCGAGCGTGACCATCCGCAAGCTGATCGCCCGGCTCGGCTCCACCGCGGAACCGGAGCAGTCCGAGGTGCGATAGCGTTTTCACTCGTGCAAGCCACCGACCCGCACTTCGAAGCACTGCTGCTGTATCTGAAGGAATCTCGCGGATTCGACTTCACCGGATACAAGCGATCCAGCCTGATGCGCCGGGTCCAGCGCCGGATGACGCAGGTCGGCGCCGAGGACTATCCGGACTACCTGGACTACCTCCAGGTGCACCCGGACGAGTTCACGGCACTGTTCAACACCATCCTGATCAACGTGACGGCGTTCTTCCGGGACGCCGACGCCTGGGACTACCTGCGGGCCGAGGTCCTCGAGCCGATGGTCAGCGCGCAGCCCGCCGGGTCGCTGATCCGCATCTGGTCGGCCGGCTGTGCGTCCGGTGAGGAGGCCTACACCCTGGCCATGGTGCTGGCCGAGGTGCTGGGCGTGGACCAGTTCAAGGACCGCGTGAAGATCTACGCGACCGACGTCGACGAGGAGCAGCTGAACGAGGCGCGCCAGGCGACGTACGGCGACCGGGAGATGCAGGGCCTGGCGCCGGAGCTGGTGGAGAAGTACTTCGAGCCGGTGAACGGCCGCCACACCTTCCGCAAGGACCTGCGCCGCTCGATCATCTTCGGCCGCAACGATCTGGTGCAGGACGCCCCGATCTCCCGGATCAACCTGCTCACCTGCCGCAACACGCTGATGTACTTCAACGCCGAGACCCAGGCGAAGATCCTCAGCCGGTTCCACTTCGCTCTCGCCGAGACCGGCGTGCTCTTCCTCGGCAAGGCCGAGATGCTGCTCAGCCACGGCAGCCTCTTCACCCCGATCGACCTGAAACGGCGGGTCTTCCGCCGGGTCCCCCGGCTGTACGCCCCGCCCGGTGTGATCTTCGCCGACGCGCCACCGGCCGCCGGCGGCGCGGTCACCGGTCTCGACGAACTGCGCAACGAGGTCTTCGCGGCCAGTCCCCTGGCCCAGCTGTCGCTCACCTCCGACGGCATGGTCGCGCTCTCCAACCGGGCGCTGGAGAAACTGTTCGGGGTGTCGTCGCGGGACATCGGGCGGCCGTTCCGCGACCTGGACGTGTCGTACCGGCCGGTGGAGCTGCGCCGGTTCATCGAGCAGGCCCAGCTGGAGCGGCGCTCGCTGCGGGTCAGCGACGTCGAGTTCCACCGCGGCACCGAGGTCACCTATCTCGAGGTGCAGATCAGCCCGCTCAGCGGCGCCGACGGCAGCCTGCTCGGCGTCAACCTGATCTTCCACGACGTGACCGCGGCCCGCCGGCTGCAGGACGACCTGGAACACGCCAACCAGCAGCTCGAGGCGGCCTACGAGGAGCTGCAGTCCACGAACGAGGAGCTGGAGACCACCAACGAGGAGCTGCAGTCCACGGTCGAGGAGCTGGAGACCACCAACGAGGAGCTCCAGTCCACCAACGAGGAGCTGGAGACCATGAACGAGGAGCTCCAGTCCACCAACGACGAGCTGCAGAGCATCAACGACCAGCTACGGGTCAGCACCAGCCGGCTGGACGAGGCGAACGTCTTCCTGGAGACCGTCCTCACCAGCCTGCAGGCCGGCGTCGCCGTGGTCGACCCGGACCTGCGGATCCGCATGTGGAACCAGCGGGCCGAGGACCTGTGGGGCCTGCGCGCCGGCGAGGTGATCGGCCAGCACTTCCTCAACCTCGACATCGGCCTGCCGATCGACCGGGTCCGGCCGCTGCTGCGCGGCGCGCTCGGCGCCGGCGGCGAGTCCGCCGAGATCCAGCTGGACGCGGTGAACCGGCGTGGCCGGGCCATCGCGGTACGGGTGGCCTGCACCCCGCTGCGCGGTCCCGACGGCGGCTCCGGCGCGCAGGACGGGGTCATCGTCGTGATGGAGACGGCCTGACGTTTGACACCCCGGTTTCCGGGGGAAGCGCACAACCTCAGGGCCCTGGGCGGGGAAGGCGGAGTCCATGACGGTTCGGTGCGAGGTGGACGGCGACGGCACCACCATCACCGTCGCCGTGACCGGGCAGCTTCGGCTGGCCGACGCCCCGCGGCTGCGCGACCGGCTGCTCAAATGCCTGGCCGAGCAGCCGGAGGCACTCCTGGTGGACCTCTCCGGCCTCCATGTGGATCAGCCGCTCGCACTCGCCGTCCTCATCTCCGTGCAGCGCCAGGCCACCCGATGGCCGGGCACCCCGGTGCTGTTCTGCGGGCCGCCACCGCCGACCTGGACACACCTGCGCACCAGCGCCTTCAGCCAGCTGCCCCTCTTCGTCAACCTGGCGGCCGCCCGCGAGCACCTGCGCGACGAGCGGCGGACCCTGCCGTCGGTGTGCGAGGACCTGCTGCCGGTCAGCGGGTCCAGCCGGCACGCCCGCGACGTGGTCACCGACACCTGCCTGCGCTGGGACCTGCCCGACCTGGTCGCGCCGGCCAGCCTGATCGTCACCGAACTCGTCGCGAACGTCATCGACCACGCGCACACGATGATGACGCTGCGCCTGTCGCTGCGCACCCGCCACCTGAACATCGCCGTCCAGGACGGCTCGGGCCGGCAGCCGCAGACCGGGCCGGCAGCCGAACCGGACGGGGTGAGCGGTCGCGGCCTGCTGCTGGTGGACAGCGTCGCGGACAGTTGGGGCTGGCTGCCCTGCGAGGACGGCAAGGTGGTGTGGGCGTCCCTGCGCCGCTGACAGGTCAGCAGCGGCGCAGCACGCCGGCCAGACCGGACACGGCCAGGATCCGGGCGACGTAAGGCTGGGTTCCGCTCACACAGAGGTGGATTCCCGCCTCGCCGGCCGCGTGCACCGCGTCCAGCAGCACGCCGACACCGGCCGCGTCCACCAGCGGCACCGCGGACAGCTCCACGACCACCGCGGTCACCCCCGGGGTGCTCACGGCATGCCGCAGACCCACCCGCAGCCGTTCCGCGGTGTCCCGGTCCACCTCGCCGCGCACCCGGACGGTGAGCAGGGCGGCCTCCCGCTCCGCCGTCACCTGCATCCCGTGGTGCCCGCCGCGGGCCTCGCCGGCCTCCCAGCGCGGCGGCACGTCGCTGAGCATCGCCTCGCGCAGCCAGGCCAGGGCCCGGCTGAGCAGACGGGAGACGTGCATCTGCGAGATGCCCAGCTCGGCGGCGATCTCCGCCTGGGTGCGGTTGCCGTAGAAGCGCATCGCCAGCATCCGGCGCTCCCGCGCCGGCAGGCGCAGCAGCAGCTCGGCGACGGTGAGCTTGTCGGTCACCGCCTCCAGGTCGTCGTCGACCCCGCCGAGCAGGTCACCGAACTCCTGCTCGCCCTCGCCGGAGACCGGCGCGTTCAGCGAGGCCGGCGAATAGCCGGCCGCCGATTCGACGGCCTCCAGCACGGCAGCCTCGCTCACGCCGAGGCGTTCGGCCAGCTCAGCAACGGTCGGGGTACGGGCGAGCACGCTCGTCAGGACCATCGAGGCGTGCCCGACCTCCAGGCTGAGGTCCTGCACCCGGCGGGGCACGTGCACGCCCCAGGTGCGGTCGCGGAAGTGCCGCTTCAGCTCGCCGGAGATGGTGATGACCGCGTAGGCCGTGAACGAGCCGCGCTCCGGGTCGTAGCGGTCCACCGCCTTGACCAGGCCGAGGCGGGCGACCTGCTCCAGGTCCTCCAGTTGCTCGCCACGGCCGCGGTAGCGCCGGGCCAGCCGCCCGGCGAACGGCAGACAGAAGCGAACCATGTCGTCGCGCAACGTCTCGACCTCGGCCGGGGACGCGGCGGCGCGCCGTTCCGCATATGCCAGGGCGGCGGCATCGAGATCCTCGAGGGTGTTCTCGGCCGCTTCGCCCACCTGGCCTCGTGCGGACATGCCACCCCTTCCCGGCGCCGGGCACCGATTCGGTGCACAGCCCCTCAACGGGACGCTACTGCCCGAGCCGGCTGCCGCCCAAACATCGTCGTCAGCCGGCCGGGCACCTGCGCCTGTCATCCCTGCCGGTTCCGGCGCGGCAGGCCGCTCGGTGCGTTCGACGGATCCTCCAGCACCTCGGGGGCCGCCACCGGCTCCGGCCGCACCGGCGTTCCGGCGCGGGCCGGCAGCCCGGACGGCGCGTTGTCGTCCGCCGGCGGGCCGTCGGCCGCCCGCGCCTGCCCCTGCAGCGCGGCGTCCGGGTGGGCCGGGTTGTGCTGTCCCATGTCCGGCGCCTGCAACCCCGGTCGCTGCTGCCCCATGTCGGGAGCCTGCAACCCTGGCCGCTGCTGACCCATATCGGGAGCCTGCAGGCCTGGTCGCTGCTGCCCCATGTCGGGAGCCTGCAAGCCCGGCCGCTGCTGCCCCATGTCCGGCGCCTGCAAGCCCGGCCGCTGCTGACTTAGATCGGGAGCCTGCAACCCAGGCCGCTGCTGCCCCATATCCGGAGTCTGCAATCCCGGCTTCGCCTGGCCCAGGTCGGGCGCCTGCAGCCCGGGGCGGGCTGAGTTCTGCTGACCCATGTCGGGCGCCTGCAAGCCCGGCCGCTGCTGCCCCATGTTCGGAGCCTGCAGCCCCGGCTTCGCCTGGCCCATGTCCGGCGCCTGCAGCCCCGGCCGGCCCGCGTTCTGCTGACCCATGTCCGGCGCCTGGAGACCCGGCCGGGCGACAGGCCGACGGCCCGCGTCCGGCGCCGGCTGAGCCTGCACGCCCGCGATCATGCCCGGCGCCTGCAGCGTCGGCCGCTGTGCGGCCTCCGCGTTCTGGGCCAGCACGGCCGCGGACGGCAGGAACGAGCCGCCATCCTCCGGTACGGACGACTCCGCAACCGTCGTGCTCAGCGGGGTCCCGGCCGGCGGCTGCGGCGGAGTGCCCATGATGATCTCGGTAGCGCGGGCCGCCCCGCCCTCCGCCGCCGGACGAGCGGAGCGGGTGAACCGCGGCGCGTCCAGCGGGCTGTTCTGCTGGCTGTAGAGCGGAGGCTGCCGCATCAACACGTCCAGGTCGTCGGTCGACGGCTGGCCCGCCCCCGGCGCGACAGCCCCGGTCGGCGGCGTGAGACTGGGCGCAACCGCACCCACCGCCATCGCACCGGCCTCCTCCCGCCCGGCACCACCCGGCACCGCAGGCTGCGCGGGCCCGCTCGGCCCCGGCGGCGTGCTCCCGCCCGGCATCGCCATCGGCTGCCCGGGCCCACCCTGCTGCTGCGAGCCACTACCCGGCACCGCGACCGGCTGCGCGGGCCCACCCTGCTGCTGCAAGCCACTACCCGGCACCGCGACCGGCTGCGCGAGCCCGCCCTGCGCCGCCCCCGGCTGCGGCACACCACCCGGCATCGCACTCTGCTGAGCGGACACGCCCTGCACGAGCCCCGCCTGCAAAGGACTCGCCGGAACAGCGACAGGCTGAGCCGACGCCGCCTGCACCGGCTCGGCGTGCACCGATCCACCCGCCATCAACCCCGGCTGCGCGAGTCCACCCTGCCCCGCCCCCGGATGGACAGGTCCAGCCTGCGCAGCACCCGCAAGGACAGCTCCAGCCTGCGTCGAACCCGGATGGATCGGGCCAGCCTGCCCCGCACCCGGATGGGCCACGCCAGCCTGCCCCGCACCCGGATGGGCCACGCCAGCCTGCCCCGCACCCGCATGGGCCACGCCAGCCTGCCCCGCACCCGCATGGACCGGGCCGGCCTGCGCCGCGCCTGGGTGGATGGGGCCGGCCTGCGCCGCGCCTGGGTGGATGGGGCCGGCCTGCGCCGGGCCAGGGTGCATGGGCCCGACGTGCGCCGGGCCCGACGGCGGCCACGGCGGCTCGGCCGGCATCCAGTCATCCTCGGTGTCGCCGGCCACAGGCGATGGCACCGCCTCAGAGGCGGCCGGTGTCTCCGCCACCGCCCACGGCGGCGGGGTGGGTTCCTCGGCAGCCCGGCGACGGCCGATCGGGGCTTCCGAGGGGGCAGCGACTTTCCACGGCGCGCTCTCACCCGCGGCCGGTTCCTGCGACGGCCCGGTGCTTTCCGGAGCGAGCGGCGCCCAGGGAACACCCTGTCCGGCCGCGCTGCCCGGGGCCGGCGGCGGCCACGAGGCCGGCTGCGAACCGGGGACCGGGGCCGCCGGCGGCCACGAGGCCGGCTGCGAGCCAGGGGCCGGCTCCGAGCCACGGACCGGCTCCGAGCCAGGGACCGAAGCCGGCTCCGAGGGCGCGTCGAGGACCGGCGTCGGCGGGACCGGGCCGGACGGGACCGGGCCGGACGGCGCCAGGCCCGGCGCCCCGGCGGAAGCAGTCCCGGGCAGGCTCCCCGCCCCACCCGGAACGTCTCCGCTCACCGGCGGCCAAACCGGCCCTTGTGCCTTCGCATCCTCGGGCGAGCCCGCAACCACCCACGGCGGCGTCGAGGAGCCCGGCCGGTGCGCCCCACCCACCGGCGACTCGGGCCGCTCCAACGGCGCCCACGGAACCCCGGCCTCAGGCGGCATCACAGGTGTCAAACCCTCACCGGCAGCAAGCCCGGCGATCCCGATCGGCCCGCTGTCCTCCCCCGCACCAGAGGACGCTTCCTCGCCCCGACCCAACGACGGCCCGGCAGCATCCAAGGACAAACCGGCCGCACCCGAGGACGGCCCGGCAGCGCTCCACGGCGGCAGGTCGCCGCCGGCCGGCGGCGCGAATGCCGGCCGCGCCGCGGCGATCAGCCCGGACGCCTCCGCCAGCCCGGCGGCCTCCAGCACCTCAGCGGCGGCCAGGACGGTACGGCAGGGTGGCGACTCCCCGCAGGCCGGGCACGTGGTGATCCCGTCGCGCGGGCCGAGGCCGCCGCCGTGCGCCTCCACCATGTCGCGCGCGGTCCGGGCCAGCACGCTCTCCGGTTTGACGTACGCGTTCGTCGCCGCCACTGGTCTCGCCCCCCATCCCCGGCTGTCCGCACACCGGACGGCACGGCGGGCCACGCCGGGTCCACGCGGCCCGAGGTCCAGTTCACCCCGCGCGGGGTTCCGGGAGGGGGCGTTTCCGCAGATCGGTGGGTTGTGGCCGGCATTTCCCGGCGATCCGCCCCGGCCGGCGCGGGCACGGAGTATGCAGAAGAAGATCCGGTTCAAATTCACTCACGGTGCTTGAGCGTGTTCTCTCCGTAGCATTGAGAAGTACATCCAGGAGGTGACCCCCCATGGACGACACCGAACTGCACCGCGAGCGGATCCTCCGGCACGTCAGTCCGATCATCACCGGCCGTTTTCTCGGCTATCAGGCCTCGTACACGAGGGAGGTCCGGGTCGGCCGGCCCCTCGCCCTGGCGGTCTTCGTCGCCGCCGGCATCGCCCAGCTCATCGGTTCGCTGCTCCGGATGAAGCCGGCCCGGCGCACCTTGAAGGAGCTGCGCAAGGGCCCCGAATTCCTGGTGACCCCGGTGCGGCTGCGCGACGACCTGGGGCAGACCTACGAGATCGAGATGCACGGGCAGCTGCCCCAGTCGGCGCTGCACCGCGGCGATCTGGTCCAGGTCCGCACCCAGCCGCAGGCCGACCACACGCTGCCGGTGAAGCTGATGCAGGTGGTGAACCTGACCACGATGCAACCGCTCACCCCGCGCATCCCGACCCGCTGGTCACACCTGGGCCCGGCGCTGCTGCTGCAGGCCGCGGTCGGGGTGACGCTGCTCGGCGCGGTGCTGGCCGCCTGGCTGAGGTGAGCACAGAACCTCAGGCGAGCACGGACCGCCGCCGGGCACCGACCTCCGGCGAGCGTAGAACCGAGCGCGGGCGGGTAACGGGCGGTCCATGCCCGACCGAATGGAACGCGCAACCGGCGGAGGCCCGTTGACCGTCAGGCGAGAATGCACGGTCGCCGCGATGGGAACCGCAATCGACAGCCGTCATCATATGGCCGAGGGGCACGCCTCGCGTGACCTCATCCGTCGCTGACGGCTCGAAAGGTGGTGCGCGGTGGGCGAGAAAGTCGACCAGACCGAATTCAGCCGGGAGGACCGGACCCGCTACCGGCAGAAGATCCGGCGCAGCCTGGACGTGTTCGCGACCATGCTGCGGGAGGCCCGTTTCGAGTTCGAACGGCCACTGACCGGCATGGAGATCGAGCTCAACCTCATCGACGACAACGCCGACCCGGCGATGCGCAACGAAGAGGTGCTCAAGTCGATCGCCGACCCGGATTTCCAGACCGAGCTGGGCCAGTTCAACATCGAGATCAACCTGCCGCCGCGGCGGCTCGCCGGTGACGACTTCGCCGAGCTGGAACGCAACCTGCGGGCCAGCCTGAACCAGGCGGAACGGCACGCCCGGGCCGCCGGCACGCACATGGTGACGATCGGCATCCTGCCGACGCTGCGCCGCGAGCACCTCACCGGCGAGGCGCTCACCGTGAACCCCCGCTACCAGCTGCTCAACGAGCAGATCTTCGCGGCTCGTGGCGAGGACCTGGACATCCGGATCGACGGGGTGGACCGGCTGGCGGTCACCACGGACAGCATCGCGCCGGAGGCGGCCTGCACCAGCACCCAGTTCCACCTGCAGGTCAGCCCGGCGCAGTTCGCGGCGTACTGGAACGCGGCCCAGGTGATCGCCGGGGTGCAGCTGGCGCTCGGCGCGAACTCGCCGCTGCTGCTGGGGCGGGAGCTGTGGCGCGAGACCCGCATCCCGCTGTTCGAGCAGGCCACCGACACCCGCTCGGAGGAGATCCAGGCCCAGGGCGTACGACCGCGGGTGTGGTTCGGGGAACGCTGGATCACCAGCGTGTTCGACCTGTTCGAGGAGAACGTGCGCTACTTCCCGGCGCTGCTGCCGATCTGCGACGGCGACGACCCGGCGGACATCCTGGAGCGCGGCGAGATCCCCGAGCTGAGCGAGCTACGGCTGCACAACGGCACGGTGTACCGCTGGAACCGGCCGATCTACGCGGTGGTCAACGGCCGCCCGCACCTGCGGGTGGAGAACCGGGTGCTGCCGGCCGGACCGACGGTCGCCGACACCATCGCCAACGCGGCGTTCTACTACGGCCTGGTCCGCACCCTGGCGGAGGCGGAACGGCCGATCTGGACGCAGATGAGTTTCAAGGCCGCCGAGGAGAACTTCCACAACTGTGCCCGCCACGGCATCGACGCGAGCGTGTTCTGGCCTGGGCACGGCACCCTGCCGGTGACCGAGCTGGTGCTGCGCCGGCTGCTCCCGCAGGCGGCGGCCGGCCTGGACCGGTGGGGTGTCGCGCCGGCCCATCGGGACCGGCTGCTCGGCATCATCGAGCAGCGCTGCCTGCTGCACCGCAACGGCGCGTCCTGGCAGGTGGACACTCTGCACACGCTGGAGGCGCAGGGGCACGACCGGCAGCAGGCGCTGCACGAGATGCTGCGCCGCTACCTACCGCTGATGCACGAGAACATCCCGGTCCACGAGTGGCCGGTGGCCAAGTGACACCGCCACGGTGACGCCGTCGCACACCTGCTTCGGCACCACCAGTTCACTGCCGGGGCCGGCCGCGAGCAGGGCGGCCGCCTCGGCCACGCTGGGGGTGCCGACGGCGGCGGCGACCGTGTGGCTCGGGCCGGGCACGTCCTGGCGGGCGAGCGCGTCCGCCGGGTAACCGGCCAGCAGCCATCCGGCCGACGCCGCGACCGTGCGCACGCCCTCCTCGGCGGCCCGCCGGTCGAGGGTGGCCAGCACCGTCACATCGGCGGCCGCGATCCCGGCCGCCGACAGCACGGAACGGATCGCCGTGGACAGCCGCGCGGGTGGGGTGCCGGCGCGGGCGCCTAGTCCGACGGCGAGCACGCGGCCGCCCGCACCAGGCGTTCGGCCAGGCCGCGGTGCCCGGCCCAGTGCAGGTGCAGGTAGGACGCGTGCACCGAACCGGTGGCGAACCCCTCCGGGTCGGCGCCCCGCCAGGCCCAGGCCGCCCCGCCGGCCGGCGAGAGCAGAAGCCCGGAGCGGGGGTGCACCGCGGTCCGGTGGAACTCGTGCCCGGTCACCCGGGTGCCGGCCGCGGCCAGCGGGCTGTCGGTGAGCGCGACCGCGTCCCGGTAGCCGAGGGTCAGCGAGGGGGTCATCGCCGCGTCCGCGTCGATGACCCCGCACATCGGGGCGCCGTCGAGGGTGCGGCACAGCCAGAGCAGCCCGGCGCACTCGGCGGCGATCACCCCGCCGGCGGCCGCGAACGACCGCACCTGCGCCCGCAGCGGCTCGTTCGCGGACAGCGACGAGGCGTACACCTCGGGGAAGCCGCCGCCGACCACCAGCGCTCGGGTGCCCTCCGGCAGGCGGGTGTCGTGCAGTGGGTCCACGGTCACGACCGTCGCCCCCGCCCCGGCCAACAGTTCCGCTGTCTCCGCGTACGCGAAGGAGAAAGCCGGACCACCGGCAAGCGCGACCACCGGGCGCTCCCGGACCGGCTGCTCGGCCTCGGGGGTCCATGGGGTGGCCGCCAGCGGCGGCGCTGACGCCGCGACCGCGGCGACCGCGTCCAGATCGACCGCGCCCGCAATGAGTGTGGCGAGCGCGTCCACCGAGGCCAGGGCCTCGGCGCGGCGCTCGGCGGCCGGGATCAGGCCGAGGTGCCGCGACGGCGCGGCGACCGCGTCGGCCCGGCGCAGCGCGCCCAGCACCGGCGTGCCGACCTCCTCGCAGGCGTCGCGCAGGATCTGCTCGTGCCGGGCCGAACCGACCCGGTTGAGAATCACCCCGGCCAGCCGGACCGTGCCGAAGCTGCGGAAACCGTGCACCAGCGCGGCCACCGACCGGCCCTGCGCGGCGGCGTCGACGACCAGGATCACCGGCGCCTGCAGCAACTCCGCGACCTGCGCGGTGGAGCCGGTCTCGCCGGCTCCGGTGCGCCCGTCGTAGAGCCCCATCACGCCCTCGATGATCGCCAGCCGGGCGCCGGCCGCGCCGTGCGCGAAGAGCGGGCCGATCTGCTCCTCTCCGACCATCACCGGGTCGAGGTTGCGGCCCGGGCGGCCGGCGGCGAGCGCGTGGTAGCCCGGGTCGATGTAGTCCGGCCCGACCTTGAACGGCGCCACCGGCACCCCGCGCCGCGCGAACGCCGCCAGCAGCCCGGTCGCCACGGTCGTCTTCCCGTGCCCGGAGGCCGGCGCCGCGATCACCACCCGGTTCACCATTCGATGCCCTGCTGCCCCTTGCGCCCGGCGTCCATCGGATGCTTCACCTTGGTCATCTCGGTGACCAGGTCGGCGGCCGCGATCAGGTCCGGGTGCGCGTCCCGTCCGGTGATCACCACGTGCTGGGTGCCGGGCCGGTTCGCCAGCGTCTCGATCACCTCGGCGACGTCCACCCAGCCCCACTTCATCGGGTAGGTGAACTCGTCCAGCACGTAGAACCGGTGGGTCTCGGCGGCCAGGTCCCGTTTGATCTGCGCCCAGCCCTCGGCGGCCTCCGCGGCGTGGTCGCGCTCGGTGCCCGGCCGCTGGATCCAGGACCAGCCCTCACCCATCTTGTGCCAGGTCACCGGGGCGCCGCCGGCGTTGCCGAGCGCCTTGAGCGCGGCCTCCTCACCGACCTTCCACTTCTGCGACTTGACGAACTGGAAGACCCCGATCGGCCAGCCCGCGCTCCACGCCCGCAGCGCCATCCCGAACGCCGCCGTCGACTTGCCCTTGCCCGGCCCGGTGTGCACGGCCAGCACGGCCTGCCGCCGACGCTGCCGCGTCGTCAGCCCGTCATCGGGCACGGCGGTCACTTTCCCCTGCGGCATTCAAAACCCTTTCCGGTACGCGTGAAGCAAGGTCCCCTGGCTCCGGCACCCCATGGGTGACCGCCCCCGCTCAGGCAGCACTGCGGTAACCGCGGCCGCCCGGCGCAGCCGGGTGCCCGTCACCGTCGACCGCCGCCGCACCCGGATGCGTGCCGCGGGCGATGGTCGCCGCCTGAAGCTGGTCGAGCGGCATGACCTCGGCGTTCAGGGCGGCGGCGAGCCGCCCGGCCAGCCCCAGCCGGATCGGGCCGGATTCGCAGTCGACCACCACGGACGCCACCCCGGACAGCACCGGCACGACCCGCAGCGGGTCCGGCCCGCTGGTCGAGCGCCCGTCGGTGACCAGCACCAGCAGCGGGCGGCGGCGCGGGTCCCGGCGCCGCTCGGTGGCGATGGTCGCGGCCGCCGTGCGCAGGCCCGCGGCGAGCGGCGTCCGCCCGCCGGTACGCAGCGCGGCCAGCCGCATCACGCCCACCTCGTGACTGGAGGTGGGTGGCAGCACGAGCTCCGCCTCGCTCCCCCGGAACGTGATCATCCCGATTCGGTCGCGCCGCTGGTAGGCGTCCCGCAGCAGCGACAGCACCGCGGTCTTGACCAGGGTCATCCGCTTGCGCGCGGCCATCGACCCGGAGGCGTCCACGACGAACAGCACCAGGTTCGCCTCCCGGCCGACGTGCACCGACTCCCGGACGTCAGCCGGCTCGACCCGGCGGCCCGTGCCCGCGGCGGCGTGCCAGCCGGTGGTGGCGTGGCGGTGCAGGGCGGCGCGCAGGGTGGCGGGCAGGTGCGGGGCGCCGGCAAGCTTGCCGTGCGGGACGCGGCTGCCGACCACTCGGCCGCGACGGGCGTAGGCGGGTGACCGGCGCCCGGTGTGGCCGCCCTCGCCGCGGGCGGAGATCCGCAGCGTGCGGGGCCGGTAGGCGGCTCCCGCGCTGGCCACGGCTCCGGCTGTCGCGGGCTGGCCGGCCTGGTCCGGG
>NZ_JBEZZB010000149.1:0-26016 GCF_040638955.1 Actinoplanes sp. NPDC024001 | reverse complement strand
GAGATGAGCCGGCTCCTGGAGGAGAACGACCTCCTGCAGACGCGCGCCCGGCGTACCGATGCGGTTGCAGGCTCCAGCCTTGCGTCGCACAGCATGTGCGGCGGCGCATCGGCGGGATGGGAACGCTGATCCGTGTCGACCGATGCCGCCGGGGGTAGGGGAATGGCCGATCTGACCACTGTGCTCAAGGACAGCTGGAACCTGGTCGCGGACCGCAGCGACCAGGTGGTGGAGCACTTCTACGCGCGCCTGTTCCTGGCCTTCCCGCAGCTGCGGGATCTGTTCCCGGTGCAGATGCGGGCCCAGCGCGACCGGCTGCTGAGCGCGATCGTCTCGGCCGTGCACCACTTCGACGACCCGGTGCGCCTCGACGCCTGGCTGCGCGGCCTCGGCCGCGACCACCGCAAGTTCGAGGTACGCCCGGAGCACTACGCCCAGGTCAAGGTGTGCCTGCTGGACGCGATCCGCAGCCACGCCGGCGACCGCTGGAACGACGTCTACGAGCAGGCCTGGAACGACGCCTACGACCTGATGGCGGACCGGATGATCGCCGGGGCGGGCGAGCGTGACGACCCGCCCTACTGGGACGCCGAGGTGCTCAGCCACGAGCGGCGCGGCCCTGACGTCGCGGTCTTCACCTGCCGCCCCCGGCAGCCGTTCACGTTCCGTGCCGGGCAGTACGTCAGCCTGGAATGCCCCTACCGGCCACGGCTGTGGCGCAGCTACTCCATCGCCAACAGCCCCCGCGAGGACGGCACCCTGGAGTTTCACGTGCGCGCCACCGGGGCCGGCTGGGTGTCCAGCGCGCTGGTGCGCCGCCTGCGGGCCGGCGACGTGCTGCACCTGGCCGCGCCGATGGGCTCGATGACCCTGGACGTCACCTCCCGCCGCGACGTGGTGCTGGTCGCCGGCGGCACCGGCCTGGCCCCGGCGAAGGCGCTGCTCGGCGACCTGGTCAAGTACAACCGGACCCGCTGGGTGCACCTGTTCCGCGGGGAGCGGCAGCGGGACGGCTTCTACGACCGGGAGCAGCTGGACCTCATCGCCGAGCGGTACCCGTGGCTGAGCATCGTGCGGGCGGTCAGCGACGAACCCGGCTATCCCGGTGAGCGCGGGGCGCTGCACGACGTGCTGTCGCGGCACGGGCCGTGGCGCGACCACGACTTCTACGTCGCCGGGTCGGGGCCGATGGTGAACGCGACACTGCGGCGGCTCGCCGAGATGCGGGTGCCGTCCACCCGGATCAGGTACGACGCCTTCACCGACGGCTGAACGGGCGCTCCCCGTCGTACCGAAAAGGTGGAAAGCGTATGCCGGCCTGCCGGCGGGTAGGCAGCCTGTCACCTGGGACACAGGAGGCGGGATGCGCGGAATCGTCGCGGCCGTGGTGGCCGTGCTGGCGCTGGTGAGCGGGTGTGGCTGGCCGCGGGACACCGGGCAGACGCTGGCCGACGTGCGTGCCGGGGTGCTGCGGGTCGGTGTGACCGACAACCCGCCGTGGGCGCTCGCCCACGGCGAGGGCGAGCCGTCCGGCGCCGAGCCGGCTTTGGTACGGCAACTCGCGCAACGCTTCCAGGCCCGGGTCGAGTGGTTCCCGGGCTCGGAGTCGGCGCTGATGCCGGCGCTGAAGGACCGCGTGCTCGACCTGGTGATCGGCGGCCTGGACGCGAAGTCGCCGTGGATCGAGCATGCCGCGCTGACCAGGCCTTACGTCTCGATGCGCACGGTGCTGGCCGCGCCGGCCGACGTCGCGGTGCCGGACGACCTCGCCGGGGTGCGGGTGGCCGTGCGGGCCGGCACCGCCGAGGTCGCCGCGATGGTCGGGGAGGGCGCGGACGTGGTCACCGTCCCGGAGATCACCGGCCGGGAAGGGCTCCCGACGGTGGTGCCCGAGTGGCGGGTCGCCGAGCTGGGACTGCGCGAGACCGGGCACGAGACCGGCTCCGCCGACCACGTGTGGGCGGTGCCGCCGGGCGAGAACGCCTGGCAGGTCGAGGTGGAGCGGTTCCTGCTGGGACAGTCCCACGAGGGCGTGAGCGAGCTGCTGGTGGAGGCGGAACGGTGAGGCCCTACGACCGGTTCGAGCTGCCGCCGGACAAGGCCGCCCTGCACCGCCGGGCGGTCCGTCTGGAGTGGTGGACGACCGCCTTCTTCATCGGCGCGATCACCCTGCTGGCGCTGACCCTGGGCCAGTCGCAGGCGATGAAGGCGGCCTGGATCGAGGACATGCTCGGCCTGGTCCCGCCGGCCGCGTTCCTGATCGCCGCCCGCTACCGCAATCGGCCGCCGAACGAGCGCTTCCCGTACGGCTACCACCGCGCCGTCAGCGTCGCGTTCCTGGCCGGTTCGGTGGCGCTGTTCGGCCTCGGCGCCTACGTGGTCTACGACTCGGCGGCCCGGCTGCTCGCCCGGGAACGCCCGCCGATCGGGCTGGTCGAGGTGTTCGGGCAGACCTTCTGGCTGGGCTGGCTGATGATCGCGGCGCTGGTGGCGACCATGATCCCGGCCGTCCTGCTGGGCCGCGTCAAGCAGCGCATCGCCCGCGAGCTGCACGACAAGGTGCTGTTCGCCGACGCCGAGATGAACCGGGCCGACTGGCTGACCGCCGGCGCGGCCGCCCTCGGCGTGCTCGGCATCGGCGCCGGGCTGTGGTGGGCGGACGCCGTCTCGGCCCTGATCATCGGAGGCGACATCGTCCGCGACGGGGTACGCACCACCCGTGGCGCGGTCGCCGACCTGATGGACCGCAAACCGCGGGTGGTCGACGGCAGCCGCCCGCACCCGCTGCCGGACCAGCTGCTGGCGGCGGTCCGCGACCACGACTGGATCGCCGACGCCTGGCTGCGGCTGCGCGAGGAGGGCCACGTCTTCGTCGGTGAGCTGCTGGTGGTGCCGCGACCGGACACGGACTGCCTGGTGGAACGGCTGGCCCGGCTCGAGGAGTTCGCGCGCTCGTTCGACTGGCGGATGCACGACCTGGTCGTCGCACCGGCGATTTCGCCGATTCGCCCCGACTGAACATCGACGACCGTCTCTGCCATGAGACGATTGCTGACCGCCGCGCTGGCCGGCCTGCTCGCCGCCGTCGGCCTCGCCGCACCCGCCCAGGCCGCCCCCGGCGGCACCGGTCCCTACCCGGCCGACTACGAGACCACCATCCGCCTCTACAACCACACCATCTACCGCCCCAGCACTCTCCCGGCCGGGCTCACCCTGCCGATCGTCGCCTGGGGCAACGGCGCCTGCCGCGCGGACGGCACCTGGTTCGAGAACATCCTCAAGGAGTTCGCCTCGCACGGCTTCCTGGTCATCGCCAACGGCCGGCCCGGCGGCACCGGCAGCACCGACGCCGGCATGCTCACCGACGCCATCGACTGGGCGATCGCCGAGAACACCCGGATCGGCAGCCGCTACCGCGGCCGGATCGACACCACCCGGGTGGCGGTCATGGGCCAGTCCTGCGGCGGCCTGGAAGCCGTCGAGGCAGCCGCCGACAGCCGCGTCGACACCGCCGTCATCTGGAACAGCGGCCTGCTCAGCGACCGGAGCAACTACCAGCTGGCCCGGCTGCACAGCCCGGTCGCCTACTTCACCGGCGGGCCGGACGACATCGCCTACCCGAACGCCGTCGACGACTACGGCCGCCTGCCGGCCGGACTGCCCGCATTCCTCGGCCACCTGCCGGTCGGGCACTACGGCACGTTTGCCGAAAACAACGGCGGCGAGTACGGCCGGGTCGGCTCCGCCTGGCTGAAATGGCAGCTCAAGGGCGACCAGAACGCCCGGGCGCTGTTCGCCGGCCCGGCCTGCGGGCTGTGCTCCGGCACCCGCTGGACCGTCACGAGCAAGAACCTCACCTGATCAACTTCTGGGCGGCCCGCCGATTAGGCGGGCCGCCGGCGGGCATTGTTGACCTGAAGGTCGACCGACGAGCCCGACGGGAGAACGACAGGTGAACTGGCTGGAATTCGCGATGCTGCACGCGGCCGAGACCTGCACCGTCGAGGTGGCGGCGGTCAAGGGCACCCGGGGTTACGCCAGTCCGGTCCCGGTCGGCCCGTGCGTCATCGCCGACGGCACCGTGCTGTGCCCGCCGGACACCGTCGCCCCGCCGGGCTCGCTGATCACCCTGCCCACCGGCGACACCGTCCGCGTCGTCGACGTGCACTACCTCGACCCGCACGGCACCCGCCTGCCCGAGCACCTGCAGCTGGACCTCAGTCTTCACGCAGCAGGAACGCCGGCGGCCGCTCCCGCCAGGCGGGCACGTCCATGCCGTTCAACACGGAGATCAATTTCTTCTCCTCGTAGATGAAATGCGTCTGCATCACCGCTGACAGCGCGTCCAGCTCGGCCCGCACCCGCGTCTGCGCCGCCGGGTCCGGCTGCTCGGGCAGCCCGTCGAGCAGCTTGCGCAGGTTGCCGAGCAGCCACTCGATCTGGTTGTGGTCGGTCTTCAGCTCGGTCAGCACCGGCCGCAGCTCGGGGAACTCCTCGGCGATCGCCGGGAACGCGCCCCGGTCCTCGCCGGTGTGGTGCCGGGCCAGCGCCGAACAGAACGCCAGGCAGTGCGCCCGCAGATCGGTCGCCGGCAGGCCGCGGCCGGCGAAGTAGTCGTCGAGGCCGTCGGTGAGATCGTCGAGCAGCTCCCGCAGCCAGACGTGCACCTCGATCAGCTGATTGCCGAACGCGGCCAGCCGCTGGTGCGCCTCGAACTCCGACGTCATCGACACCCCCTCAACGGTCACCCACGATACGCAGGGCGAGCTTCCGATGCGTACGGTCGTCGGTGCGCCCGGCCAGCGCCCGCAATTCGGCCGGCCCGGTCTCCGGATGGTGCCGCACCCAGTTGTCCAGCAACTCCCGGCGCAGCGGTGCGGGCGCGTCGGCGGCGTACGCCACCACGACTTCCGCGGTCTCGTCGAGCAGGCTCGCCACCGTGGGCACGTCGGCGCCCTCCCGTCGCAGCTGCGCGGCCAGCAACCCGGTCCCTAGCGGTGTCAGCCGGGCGTTCTTGCGGTCCAGCTCGACCACGCCGAACACCGCCAGCTGCTCCAGCATGCCGGCCAGGTCGCCGTCGTGAGCATCGCGCCACCACGGCTCGGCCTCCGCGCCGTCCTCCAGCAGGTCCCAGGTGAGCTGCGCGATCTCGGCGCGGGCCAGCGGCCGCTGAGTCAGGTAGAGCGGCAGCAGCACCGCTCCCATCGCCTCGCCGAAACGCCATCGGACCAGCGTTTCGCTGCCGGGCATGGCGACCGCCGCGCCGAGGCCGGCGAAGGCGTCGACCATGCGGTGCGCCAGCGCGAGGGGGTCGGCCACGAGCTTGGCCGCGCTCTTCACCGGCAGCAGCCGGCCCTTGACGACCCGGACCACCCGGGCCGCCCGCGCCCAGGCGAAGACGATCGACAAGTCGTACAGCTCGTCGCTGCTCGGCGTCCGCCACGCCCGGCCGCCGAGCACCGGGTCGATCTCATCCGGCAGGTCCAGCCGGGTGATCAGCTCGCGCGCGTCCGCCAGGCGCAGCCGTCCGGTCGCCGTCAACGGCCGGCCATCACCCACCCAGGCGACGAATCCGCGCACCCGGCCCACCGCCACCGACCGGCTGGCGAGTTCGGCAAGAGTGGAGTCGTCGGGCACCGCCACCAGCGGCAATCGCGGGGGCGGCTGCTGGTCGGCGGCCAGGTGGTTCGCCGTCATCCGGTCGAGCAGTTGCTGATCCACGGTGATCCGGCCGGACCGGACCTCCGCGATGTACCGGGCGGTTGCCGTCTCGTCCTCGAGGTCGACCCCGGCGGCCAGCATCCGCATGCTCCAGAACTTGGCGGGGCCGTAGCGGGACTCGTCGCCCATCGCCTCGGCGAAGTCACCGGCCAGCGCGTCCAGCCCGGCGTGCAGGTCCGCGGCGGTGGCGCAGCGCGCGTCCGCGAGGCCGGCCGCGAACAGGAAGTCGACGAACGCGTGCACGGTCGGCACCACCGCCGGCCACTCGTCCGGCGCCATCGTCACCTTGCGGGGGAACCAGTCGCAGAGTGCGGCGCGCAGATCGGACGGCGGCCACCGGCACAGCAGCCCGTCCCCCTCGGACCAGCGGTGCTCCAGCAGCACCTCGACCACGAACGGGTCGGCCGGCAGGTCGGCCGCCCACCGGCCGAAGGCGTCGACCAGCCGGTGCAGGGCCGGGACGATCACGTCTTCCGGGGCACCGGTGAACACCATCCGCATGGCCTCGTACCGTACGTCGCTCTCCGGTGAGGGGTGCCTCCCGGGTAACGGATAACTGGTCCAACCAGTTGACGGGTTGCTGTGATGGCGGGCACACTGCCCGGCATGACGTTCGAACCGCTGTCCCGGGAGTCCGTGTCGGACCAGGTGTTCGGCCGGCTGCGCGACGCCGTCGTCGCCGGCCGGTATGCCGCCGGCGACCCGCTGCCCAGCGAACGCGAGCTGGCCGCCGCCTTCGGGGTGAACCGGCACGCGATCCGTGAGGCACTGCGCCGGCTGCAGCAGCTCGGGCTCGTCAAGGTCAGCCAGGGCGGCGCCACCCGGGTGCAGGACTGGCGGGCCACCGCCGGCCTCGACCTCGCGATGACCCTGGCCGCCGTCGGGGACGTGCTGCCGCTCGCCACCCTCAACCGCGACGTCCTGGAGATGCGGGCCTGCATCGGCGCCGACGCGGCCCGGCTCTGCGCCGAGCGGGCCGATCCGGCGGCGCGCGCGGCCATCGCGGCGGCCGTGGAGGAGTACGCCGCCGCGGTGCCCGACCTGGACCTGATGGCGGCGGCCGACCTGGCGGTGTGGCGGCGGATCGTCGAAGGCTCCGGCAACATCGCCTACCTGCTGGCGTACAACAGCCTCACCGCCGGAGCGGTCGCCGTCGGGCACATGCCGCAGCCCCGGCGTACCGCTGAACTGCTCGACGTCGCCGCGCACCGCCGGCTGGCCGAACTGATCGGCGCCGGTGACGCGGCCGGCGCCGAAGGCGCGGCCCGGGCTCTGCTCACCGCCGCGGTCGCCACCCGCTCACAGATGGGAAACCCTCGCCCATGATTCCCGCCGTCCTCTACGCGGTACCCGCCTTTCTGCTGCTCATAGTCATGGAGTTCCTGTCGTTCCGGTTCCTGCCGGACGACGAGGAACGCGGCTACGAAGCCCGCGACACCGCCACCAGCCTCTCCATGGGCATCGGCAGTCAGGTCATCGGCGTGCCGTGGAAACTGTTCACCGCGGTGCTGTTCGCCGGGCTCTACGTGCTCAGCCCCCTCAAGCTCGACCCGGCCGACTGGTGGGTGTGGGTGCTGCTGTTCTTCGCCGACGACTTCGCCTACTACTGGTTCCACCGGCTGCACCACGAGGTGCGGGTGTTCTGGGCCGGCCACGTCGTGCACCACTCCAGCCAGTTCTTCAACTTCTCCACCGCGCTGCGGCAGAGCTGGACCCCGATGACCGCCCTGCCGTTCTGGCTCGGGCTGGCGGCGCTCGGCTTCCCACCGTGGATGATCTTCCTGCAGCAGTCGATCAGTCTGGCCTACCAGTTCTTCCTGCACACCGAGCGCGTCGACCGGCTGCCCCGGCCGATCGAGTGGTTCTTCAACACGCCGTCGCACCACCGGGTGCACCACGGCGCCAACGACCCCTATCTGGACCGCAACTACGGCGGCATCCTGATCATCTGGGACCGGATGTTCGGCAGCTTCGAGCCCGAGGGCGAACGCGTCAAGTACGGGCTGACCACCAACATCGAGACGTACAACCCGCTGAGGGTGGCGACGCACGAGTACGCGGCGATCTGGCGGGACCTGCGGTCCACGTCGAACTGGCGGCACCGCGCCGGCTACCTGTTCGGCCGTCCCGGCTGGCAGCCCGCCGCATGAGCGCGGTTGAGCACCCGGTGGCGCCGGGCCGCGGCGCAAACGGCGGCATGAGCCTGCCGCTGAAACTGTTCGCCGCGGCCGCGGCGGTGGAGATCGGCGCGGTGGCCGCGGACTGGACCGCCCTGCAATGGGTGGCCAAGCCGCTGCTCGCCCCGCTGCTCATCTGGCACCTGCGGCGGCACGGCCCGCTGGACACGGTGGCGGTCGGCCTGGCCTTCGCCACCGCCGGCGACATCGCGCTGCTCGTTCCTGGCGAGCCGGCCTTCCTGACCGGGATGCTGTTCTTCCTCGGCGCGCAGGTCAGCTTCATCGTCGCGTTCCTGCGCCGAGCCCGGCCGCGATGGTGGGCGTTCGCCGGATACGGGCTGGTGTGGGCCGGCGCCAACGCGGCACTGTGGGGGCAACTGGGCGCTCTGCGCGTACCGGTGCTGCTCTACAGCCTGGCGCTGACCGCGATGGCGGCGGCAGCGGCGGGGGTTTCCCGGCGCGTCGCGCTGGGCGGCCTGCTCTTCCTGATCTCCGACCTGCTGATCGGCCTCGACGCGGCGGGCACGCGCCTGCCGGCGCAGGGCGTGCTGGTGATGACCACCTACAGCGCGGCGCTCTTCCTGATAGCCACCGGTTGGGTACGGTCACGCGCCCCGCAACCGGTGAACGACCCTCACGCCTACAGCACGTCCACGTCCTAAGCCCGATCGAGGCCGTTGGCATGTGATCGAACGTGCAGCGGCAGTGTGGGGAGGCCGGGTGGGACCGCACCCGGCCTCCCGCACTGCGGGGGAGATGGTCTAGAAGGCGCCGGTGTAGAGCAGCCGGTTCGGGGAGCCCGAGCCCGGGCTGGTCACCACGCCGGCCGTCGCGTTGGTGACGATCGCGGTGTGCACCTGGGCGGGTGTGGCGGCCGGGTTGCCGGCCAGATAGAGCGCTGCCGCGCCGGCCACGTGCGGGGCCGCCATGGACGTGCCGCTGATCGTGTTGGTGGCGGTGTTGCTCGTGGACCACGCCGACGTGATGTTGATGCCGGGGGCGAACACGTCGACGCACGTGCCGCGGTTCGCCCAGGACGGCTTGGCGTCGTTGGCGTTGGTCGCGGACACGGTCAGCGCCTGGGTGACCCGCGCCGGGGACTGCGTGCACGCGTCCAGGGCGAACAGGCCGAGGAAGCCGTTGCCGGCCGCGATCGCGTAGCTGACACCGGACGCGATCGACGCGCGCACCGCGTTGTCCAGGGCGGTGTCGGCGCTGCCGCCGAGGCTCATGTTGGCGACGGCGGGCTTCTGCGCGTTCGCGGTCACCCACTCGATGCCGGCGACGACCTGCGCGGTGGTGCCGCTGCCCTCGCAGTTGAGCACCCGCACCGCGTGCAGCCGCACACCCTTGGCGACCCCGTGCGCGGTGCCGCCGACGGTGCCCGCGACGTGCGTACCGTGGCCGTTGCAGTCGTCGGCGGCGCCGCCGTCGATGGCGTCGAAGCCGCTGGCGGCGCGGCCGCCGAAGTCCTGGTGGGTGGTGCGGATGCCGGTGTCGATGATGTAGGCGTTCACAGTGGTCGCGGTCGTGTTGTAGGTGTAGGCCTGGTTCAGCGGGCGGTTGCGCTGGTCGATGCGGTCCAGGCCGTAGGACGGCGGGTTGGTCTGCGTGTCCGAGGCGCGGTGGATCACGTTGGGCTGCACGAACGCGACGTCCGCGTCGGCGGCCACCTGCCGCGCCTTGCGCGCCGACATGGTCGCCGCGAAACCGTTGAAGACCTTGCGGTACGTGTGCTGCACGCTCGCCCCGTGCTCCGCGGCGACGGTCCGCGCGACCTTGCCGGACTTGAGGACGACGACGTAACTGTCCGGCACCACCTCCGCGCCGGGCACCGCGAGCACGGCCGCTTCCGCGGGTGCCGCCTGGACTCCGGTGGTCAGCCCGAAGACCGACAGAGCGACGGCGCCGGCCACGGCGGCGCCTCGACGAATGGTCGTTCTCACCTGAACCTCCCCACGTTGGGTGGTCACACAACCACGCGAGGTGACGCTAGCAGGTGAATTGATGCGTGTGAATGACAGATCCGGGCCGGTCACCACCGGACCGGACGTTGCGGCCCCCACCACACGAGCAGGCGGGCGAGGGCCTGCGACACCTCCTCCTCGGGCACCGGCTGCAACCGGGCCGGACCGGGCGAGCCGAGCAGGGTGGTGCGCTGCCAGACGTTCGACGGCAGCAGCGACTCGTCGATGACCGCGCCGCCCACCTCGGTCCGGCGCACCAGCGTGTGCACCTCCGACCCGGGCACCGCCGCCGTCCAGTAGGTCATCCGCGGGGGCGGCGCCTCCGCCGCCTGCTGCCGGCGCAGGGCGGCCACGTCGTCGAGGTTCCCGCGGGCGGCGGCCCGGGCCGCGGTGATCTGGGCGCGGGTGAACAGTTCCGGGCGCCGGCGGCGGGTCTCGCGGCCGGCCTCGGTGAAGAACGCCTCGCCGGGCACCTTGGCCGCGCCGTCCGGCAGCCAGGCGGCAAGCTGGTCGACGAGGGCCCGGATGTCGTCGCACTGCCGGTGCAGCCACTCCCACCGGTCCTCCGGCCCGGAGCGGTCCGCGCCGTAGAGTTCCGCCATTCGGCTGTACTCGCCCGCCCAGTAACCCCACTGTCCGGCGTCGATCAGCGTGGAGCGGCCGGCCCCGAAGTCGCGCGGCGCGCCGGCCGGGGACGGTTCGGCGTCGGCGTCGATGAGCACGTCGGCGCGCCAGTGGCCGCCGCCGGCCGGCCCGGCGAACCGGAGCACGTCGTAGGCGCCGTTCCACTCCTCGATCAGCGGGAGCCGCTCGACGTGGAGGCCGTACTCGGGTTCGGCGCCGGCGGGCAGCACGATGGTGAACCACAGCAGCGCCTCGTCGAGGGTCCGGGCGGCCGGCGGGCTGCCCTGCCCGGCCAGGCCCATCGCCTCCGGCGAGGGCGGCGGCAACGGTACGGCCGGGTCGTACCGCACCGCGCCGGTGGGAAGGACCGTCGCCGGGCGCTTGCGGCGGAAATTGAACAGGCTCACCGGGGGAGCATGCTATGTCCCGACCGGACGGTCCAGCAGATGCAGCGGCGCCGCTCGTACGCCCGCCGCGTCCAGCGCCGCCCAGTAGGCGCCCGCCTGGGCGGCGTCGACCGGCCCGCACACCAGAGGCAGACCGGGCGTGACCGCGTGCAGCAGCGACTCGAGCCGGCAGGAGGCGATCGTGTCCGGCAGGCCGCCGGCGCCGGCCACCGGTGGCAGGCCGTCCGCGACGGCCCGGCTGCTCGGGCCGCCGTCGAGCAGGCCGCCGCCGACCACGAGCACGTCACCCCGATCGCGCATCCGGGCCAGCGCCCGCGCGGTGTCGAAGCAGTGCGGGAACGAGTCGTCCACCAGGATCGTGCCGGGCCGCAGCCGGTCGACGTCCAGGGTGCCGGGGCCGCCGCTGGTGGCCGCGACGATCACGTCGGCGCGGTACACGCCGTCCGGCGTCGTGACGACCTCGACGGCGCCGGGATAGCCGGCCGTCTGGATCTCGGCGGCCAGGCCGGCGAGCCGGTCCGCGGCGGCCGGCAGGTCGCACAGGATCAGCCCGGCGGGCGGCTGGCCGGCCCGGTCCAGCAGCAGCCGCAGCGACGACGTGCCGATCGAGCCGAGGCCGACGACCGCCAGGACACAGCCGGAGAGCCGGCGGTCCCGGGCGGACAGCGCGGCGAACGTGGTGCGCACGACCGAGGCGGCGGTCACCGCGTGCCCGGTGGTCACCCGCGCGGCGGAGCGGACCAGCCGGGCCACCGCGCTGCCGTAGCCGGTGTTCGCGGGGATCATGCCGGCCAGCGAGACGGTGCGGGCGCCCTGGGCGGCGGCCAGGTCCGCCGCGGCGGCGGCGTCGGCGGCCAGGTCGCCGTGGGTGAGTTCGTCGGCGAACCGGGGCACGCAGACGAAACCGGACCGGCCCAGCGGTGTCGTCGTGATCTCCAGCAGCCGGGGGCGGTTTCCGGGGAACAGAGCCGTACGTAGCGATTCCCGGTCGAGGCGGGGCAGCGCTGCCCGTACCTCTGCGGGAAGGTCTCCGGCCAGCGCCGCGAGGTGCGCTGGGGCCGGAAGGTAACCGACCAGCGCGGCATCGAGCCCGGCCGCATCGGACGCTCCGGCGGCTTCCAGCTCGGTGCGCAACCCCGTGGCGAGCCGGTCGAGCAGCTCGGGTGCGATGCCGCCACGCAGCGTGAGCCGCAGGCCGCCGTCGATGGGGCGCACCGCGAGCAGCACGTCCGTGCCGGGTGGCGCCGCGAGTTCGGTGTCGGCCTCGTCCCAGGTCAGGCGCAGCGTCTCGCCCTCGACCGGGCCGAGCGCGCCGAAGTCGAGGTAGGTGAAGAAGAACTGCCAGCCCTCGGGCGCGGTGAAGACCCCGGTCCGGGCCTCGGCGACGGCATCGGCCAGCCGCCGCAGATCGCCGGCGGCGTCGCCGGGCCGCACCGCGACCGCGGTCGCGCAGGGCCCGAAGATCCGGCCCAGATCCGGCAGGGAGTGATCACGACCGGTCACCGCCACGCCGATCAGCGGATCCGGCAGGCCGGTCACCCGGGCCAGGGCGCGATGGTACGCGGCGAGCACCGGCACGAACGGCGTGACCCCGGCCGCCGTGGCGACGCCGCGCAGCCCGGCCACCGTCGCCGTGTCCAGGGTGAAGCCGGTCGTGACGGTCCCGCCCACCGTGACCACGCCGCGGTCGCGTGGCACCGGGGTGGGCGCGAGCCGGTCGAGCAGCGCCGCGTAGTCCCGGAACGTCGATCGCAGCGGCGTCAGCGCCCGCTCACCCCGGTCGTAGACGGCCAGCAGCTCGCGGGTCAGCAACGCCACGCTGTAACCGTCACCGACCAGGTGGTGCGCGTGGATCAGCAGCACATGCTCCCGCGGCCCGGTGCGCAGCAGCCGCAACCGGACCAGCGGCCCGATCTCCGGATCGAGGACGACGGCGCGCTCGTCGTCGAGCGTCCCCGGATCCGGCTCGTAGCCGACCTCCAGCCGGACGTCCGCCAGCTCCTGCTGCATCGGCGGGCGGAACACGGTGCGCAGCATCGGATGCCGGGCGACCAGCACGTCGACCGCCCGCTGGAACCGCTGCACGTCCAGCGGGCCGTGCAGGCGCGGCGCGGCCAGCCACGTCGACGGTGTGCCGAGCCGGTCGGCCAGCAGGAACCCGCGCTGGGTCAGCGTCATCGGATAGGCGGCGCCGTCCACGGCCGCGGCCGCCGGCTCGGCACGCGCCTCGTCGATGGCGGCGGCCAGGGCCGCCAGCGTGCGATGCCGGTAGACCACGGTCGGCCGCGGCAGCACCGGCAGGTCGGCCTCGAGCGCGGCGAACATGTCGAGTACGCCGATCGAGTCGCCGCCGAGAGCGAAGTAGTCGTCGTCGCGCCGCACGTGCGGCACGCCGAGCTGGCGGGACCACACCTCGGCGAGCAGGCGCTCGGTGGCGGAGACCGGCAACGACCCACGGTCGATCTTGCCGGTCGCGGTGAGCGGCAACGCCCGCATCACCTCGATCCGGGCCGGCACCAGATAGGCCGGCAGCAGACCCTCCAGGTACGAGCGCAGCTCCGCCCCGGAGACGACGAGGTCGCCGCGGGGCTGCACCCAGGCGACGAGGCGGCCGCCGTCGACGCGTACGGCCGCCGCGTCCACCGCGAAGTGACCGCGCAGCACCGCCGCGACCTCGCCCGGCTCGATCCGGTAGCCGTGCAGTTTCACCTGGTCGTCGAGGCGCCCCCGGAACCAGAGCAGGCCGTCGGCGTCGCGTGCCGCCCGGTCGCCGCTGCGGTACCAGCGCTGCCCGGCGCGGACCACGAACGCCGCGGCCGTCTGCTCCGGGTCGTCCAGATAGCCGCCGGCCACCCCGGCCCCGCCGATCCAGAGCTCGCCGACCTCACCGGCGGCACACTCGCGGCCGTCGTCGCCGACGACCTCGACGGTGGCGCCGCCGACGGGCCGGCCGATCGGCAGGTGGGTCACGTCGTCGGCGGGACGTTCGCTGATCACGTGGAAGGTGGCGTTGATCGTGGTCTCGGTCGGGCCGTACAGGTTGGTGATCCGCTGATCGGGGCCGAACAGGTCGAACCAGCGGCGCACGTGCGCGGGGGAGAGCTCCTCGCCGCCGACGTGCACCCAGCGCAGTGCCAGATCCGGTCGCTGCCGCTCGGCCGCGGCGAGCAGCCGCTCCCAGAGGGCCGGGACCGAACTCCACACGGTGACCCGGTCGCGTTCGACCCGTTTCAGCAGCTCAGCGGGGTCGCGGACGGTGTCCCGGTCCCAGGCCACCACGGTCGCGCCGACCAGCAGGGGGGCCAGCAGCTGGCGTACCGAGGCGTCGAAACAGATCGACGCGGTCTGCGCCAGCCGGTCGCCGGCCCGGTAGCCGAACGTCTCCAGCGACCAGTCCAGGTAGTTGGTCATCGCCCGGTGCGTGACCGGAACGCCCTTCGGCCGGCCGGTCGAGCCGGAGGTGAAGATGACGTACGCCAGGTCGTCCGGCCCGGTGGCGACCGGCGGCGGCGCCGCGTGCGGGGCGCTGCGCCCCTCGACCAGCGTGAACCCGCCGAGCGCCCGCGCGGCGTCCCGCGTGGTGGCGTCGCAGACCACCACGCGCGCGCCGGACCGGGTGAGCTGATCGGCCAGCCGCGCCGGCGGGTGGGCGGCGTCCAGCGGCACCCAGGCCGCGCCGGCCTTCAGGATCGCCACCACCCCGATGACGGTCTCCGCGCCCGGCCCGGTGAGCAGGCCGATCCGCTGGGCGCCGGTCGCGGCCAGCCGGGCGGCCAGGCGGTCCGAGGCCAGGTCCAGGTCGAGATAGCTGAGCGGTACGCCGTCGGTGAGCACCGCGGTCGCGGCCGGCGTGCGGTGGCACTGCGCCCGGATCCGCTCGGCCACCGACGCGTGCGGTTCCTCGGCCAAGGCGCTGATCTCGGCGAGGTGCTCGTCGGCGAAACGCCGCACGGTGGCGGCGTCGAACAGCGCCTCCGGATAGTTCCAGGAGAAGTGCAGGGCGCCGTGCGCCTCGAAGCAGACCAGGCCCAGCCGGGTCGCCGCCGACGCCGTCCCCGCGGTCGTCTCCCGCACGTGCTCCGCGGTCGCCCCGGCGCCGGGGAAGCGGGCGAAACTGAAACTCGCCGGGGTGGCGGTGCGCGGCCCGGCGCCGTTCGCGGACAGCATCCGGGCCAGGTCCACGGTCGAGACCGAGCCGTGCCGCTCCGCCTCCAGCCACGCCTCGCGAAGCCGCGCGGCGAGCGCCGTCGCCGGCTCACCGGGTTCGAGGTGGGCGAGCACCGGCAGCGTGTCAGCGAACGGGCCGACCATCCGGTCCAGCCCGGCCAGCCGGGCGGCGCGCCCGGCGCGCGCCACCGCGACCGGCACGGACTCCTGCCCGGTCCACCGGGCCAGGCACCGCACGTAACCGGCCAGCAACAGATGGAACAGCGACACCCCGGCGGTGCGGGCCTGAGCATTCAGGCGTGCGCTGAGCTGCGGGTCCAGCCTGCTTTGCCACATCGCGTACGGCGGGCAGGGCTCGGCGTCCGGATCCCCGTCGAACGGCAGCCGGAGTGTGGGGTAGGTCGCGAGCTCCGCCCGCCAGAACTCCAGATCGGCGCTGGTGGGCGGGGTGCGCATCGCCTCGTGATCGGCGAACGTGGCGCGGGGTGGCGCCGGCAGCCCCGCATTCGCGTAGAGCGCCCACAACTCGTCCCCGAGAATCGCCAGGCTGTAGCCGTCGGCGGCGGCGTGATGCGCGACGAGGATCAGGTGCGCGAGGCCGTCGCCGACGGCGAGCACCGCCCGCACCGGGGCTTCCCGGGTCAGGTCGAAGGTCCGGTTCCGCAGGCCGGCGTCCAGGTCGTGGACCGGACCGGTCAGGTCGGTGACGGTGAACCAGGCCGGCCGCCCGGTGGTGCCGGGCGCCGAGAAACGCTGGCCGGCCGCGCCGAACCGCACCCGCAGCATCGGATGCCGCCGCTCCAGCTCGGCGAAGGCGGCACCGAGCCGGTCCGCGTCCACCGGCCCGGCGATGGTCTGCCGGACGTAGGCGTAGGCGGGCACCTCCGGATACAACCGGCTGGTGGTGTGGAAGCCCAGCTGCACCGGGCTGAGCGGGAATGCCGTCGTGCCGGCGAGGTGGTGGGCGAGTTCGCCGACGGTGCGGTATTCGAAGAACAGCGTCGTCGAGAGGGTGCGGGCGAGGCGGGCTTCCAGGGTTTTGACCAGGTCGACGGCGGTCAGCGAGTCGAGGCCGAGGCTCAGGAACGACTCGTCGAGACCGATCTCCTCCGGCTCCCGCCCGAGCGGCCCGGCCAGCAGTTCGCGCACGATCGCCACCAGGCTGTCGTGGCCGATCTCCGTGATCGTGCCGCTCTCCGCCGCGCCGCCGGTCCCGGTCGCCTTGCGCGCCGCAGATCTGTTTCCAGCTTCGGCCACGCCGATGCCGGTGCTGGTGCCCGTGCGGGTGTGGGCGCTGGTGCCCGCGTCCGTGTCGGTGCTGGCGCCAGGGCTGGTGCCGGTGCCGGCGCCCGTGCGGGTGCCGGCGCCGGGCTCGGACTCGGCCGTGGCTTTGCTGTGGCCGGCAGCGTCCGCGCCGTGCGACTTGGCGCGGGCCGGGCGCGGGTTGTCGGGCATGCCGCTGGGACCGGGAGTGACGAGTACCTGAGGGCGGCCGAGGGCGGCGGCCGCCCACAACAGGTCGGGGACCTGATCCAGCGGCAGCGCGTCGACGGTGACGGAGTGGGCCGCGGCGAGGCCGCCGGCCAGGGCGGGCAGGTTGACCGCCACGAAACGGCGGCCGGCGGACTGTTCGGCCGCAGCGAAGGCATCGAGGTAGGCGTTGCCGGCCACATAGTCGCCGACCGCACCGGCCAGGCCGGGCAGCACAGACGAGACCGAGGACAGCGCGATGACCAGTGGACGCTGGGATCGCAGCGCCTCGGCCAGCAGTGTCGTGCCGATGACCTTGGCGGCGAGCCCGGCGGTGACCTCCGCGGGGGTCTTCGCCCGCAGGCTGCCGGGCCGCACGATGCCGGCCGCCTGGATCACGACGTCGAACTTCTCGCCGGCGATCAAGGCCGCCACGTCCGGTGCTGCTGTCACGTCCGCGACCCGGTATGTCGCGGTCGCGCCGAGCGCGCGTAGTCCGGCGAGGAGATCGGACGGTTCGGCCGAGCGACCGGCGAGCAGCAGGCGCGGTCGTCCCCGGCGGGCGAGATGACGGGCGATCGCTGAGCCGGCGGCTCCCGCACCGCCGATGATCAGGTAGCTGCCATCCGCCGGAAGGCCGGCCGGCCTGGAGCCCGTTGGAAGGCCGACCGACTCCGAGCCCGTCGGGAGGCCGGCCGGCTCGGAGCCCGTCGGGAGGCCGGCCAGCTCGGAGTCCGCCGGAAGGCCGGCCGGCTCGGCGTCCGTTGGAAGGCCGACCGGCTCGATGGCCGGCGCCGGCACGAACTCGCGCCGCAGACGCCGGCCGTCCCGCCAGGTCACGATCTCGGCAGGCCCGGGTGCCGGCGGGTGGTCAGACTCCTGCGCTACGGCGGCGCGGCGTAGCTCTTCCGGATCCTTCGACGAGAGGTCGACGACGCGCACGCCGAGCCCGGGGTTCTCATCGGCCAGGGCCATCGCCAGTCCGCCCCAGACCGCATGGCCGGGGTCGGGGGCGTCGCCGTAGAGATCGGTTGTGACGACCAGCAGATGCCCTTCGCGCGGGGCGGCCGCCATCGCGGTGGCGGCATCTGTGCAGGCGGCTTCAAGCATCGCTGAGGCAGCGACCGTCGTGGCGCCTTCAGTGCAGGCGGCCTCGAGGATCGCAGGGGCAACGACCGTCGTGGTGGCGGTCAGCACGGTCACCGGGCCGGTGGCGGAGGTCGCCGGCAGTGATGCTTCGACCCAGTGGGGGACCGACAGGACGGGATCGGTCGGCCAGTAGCGGCGGCGCTGGAACGGGTAGGTGGGCAGCGCAACCCGGCGGGTGCCGATGTCGAGGGCGGTGCGGTCCAGCGGTGCGCCACGGCGCCACAGGTCGCCCGCGGTGGCGAGGAGGTCGCGGGTGGTGGTGCCGGCTGCTCGTACCGTCGCGGGTTTGATCAAAGGTGCGAGAGCGGCGCTCGCGCCGATCTCGATGAAAGTGTCGTAGCCGGCGGCGCGCAGCCGGTCGGCTGCCGCCGCGAAGTGGACCGGGCGCAGGGCGTGCTCGGCGAGATAATCGCCGTCGAAGGCAGGCCCAGCGTGTGCATTTCGGCCCTCATCCGCACCCGCGATCGACACGTCGGACCAGTCGGCGGTCACTGTGCTGAGCAGCGGGATCTCCGCGGAACGCGTGGACGGCGCGATCGAACGCAGAGCGTCCGCGACCGGCGCCATGGCGGGGGAGTGGAAGGCGTGCGAGACGGCAAGCCGCCGGGTGGCGATGTTCGCCGCGGTCAAGCGCGCGACGGCGTCGTCGATGGCCGCGACCGGCCCGGCCAGCACGACCCGGTCGGCAGCGTTCTCGGCAGCGATCACCAAACCGGCCGGCCCGGTCAGGTGCGGGTGAGGGTCGGTGGCCGGCTCGGCGGTGCGCAGGTCGGCGCCGAGGATGGTGGAGAGCTGGGTGGGAGTGGCGGCCACGGCGAGCATCGCGCCGGGCTCGGCGAGGGTGGCCGTCAGACGACCGCGTTCGGCGGCGAGGCGGACGGCCTCGGCCGGGGTGAGCATGCCTGCGGTGACGGCGGCTGCGAACTCGCCGACGCTGTGCCCGGTGACCGCGTCCGGGCGTACCCCGAAGTGCCGCAACTGGGCGGCCTGAGCCGCCGCGAAAGCCACCACCAAGGGCTGGGTGACCTCGGTGCGGGCCAGGTCGGCGGCCGGCACGGCTGGGTCGGTGCACCATTCGACCAGGGTGCGGCCGGCGATCGGGCCGACTGCTGCCGACACCTCGTCCAGCACCGCCCGGAACACCGGCGCGGTCGCGTAGAGGGCCGCGCCCTGCCCGGGCACCTGCGTTCCCTGGCCGCCGAAGAGGAACGCGACCCGCGGGGTCCGGCCCACCGATGGTCCGAAAGTGATCGTCGTCAGTTGCTCCGCGAGGTCACCGTCGGCGACGATCGCGGCGCGGTAGGGGCCGTCGTCGCGGGCCGTGGAGGCGGTCGCGCAGACATCGGCCTCGCGCAGCTCAGGATGGCTGCGCAGGTGTTCGGCCAGGTCGGTGGCCGCGACCCGCAGCGCGGCCGCCGAACGAGCCGACAGGGTCAGCAGGCGCGGTCGCGCGGCGCCGTCACCGCCGGGATGCGCCAGGCCGGGCTCAGCCGACTGGGCCGGGCTATCGGCGGGATGTGCGGGGGGATCGGCTGGATCGTCGGCGCTGCCGGGAAGCGGAGCGGACAGGATGGCGTGGGCGTTGGTGCCGCCGAAACCGAAGCTGTTGATGCCCGCCACCAGCGGGCCGGTCCACGCCCGCCGTGAGGTGACCACCTCGAACCCGGCGCCCGCCAGGTCGAAGCGCGGCGTCGGCCGCTCGTGATGCAGCGATGGCGGCAGTTCCCGGTGGCGCAGCGCCAGGATCACCTTGAGCAACCCCGGCATGCCCGCCACGTTCAGCAGATGTCCGATATTGGTCTTCACCGAGCCGAGCAGGCGCTTCCGTCCGTCCGGCAGCGGCGGGAAGGCGTGCGCGAGCGAGCGGGCCTCGATCGGGTCGCCGACGGCGGTGCCGGTGCCGTGGGCCTCCACATAGGTCACGTCGGCGGGGTCGACGCCGGCCGCCCGGTACGCCTCGGTGATCACCTCCTGCTGCACCAGCGGGTTGGGCGCGAGCAGGCTCAGTGAGCGGCCGTCGTTGTTGACCGCCGTTCCGCGCACGACGGCCAGCACTTCGCCGTCGGCGTCGGCGAGGCGGGTCAGGACCAGGGCGGCGCCGCCCTCGCCGGGGACGAAACCGTCGGCGTCCGCGTCGAAGGCCCGGCAGCGGCCGGTGGGGGACAGCGCCTGCGCTTCGGCGAGGAGCCGTTCGCCGGTGGGGGTGAGGTTCAGGTTGACGCCGCCGACCACCGCTACGTCGCAGTCCCCGGCGGCCAGGCTCTGCCGCGCCACGTGCAGCGCGACCAGCGCCGACGAGCACGCGGTGTCGATCGCGAGGGCGGGTCCGCGCAGGTCGAGCAGGTGCGCGACACGGGCGGCGGTGAGGTTGCGCAGGCTGCCGGTGAGCGCGTGCGGCCCGGTGCGGTCGGTGATCAGCTCGGGGTAGCCGCTCTCCCCGACGGCCGCGAACACCCCGATCCGGCGGTCGTGGCGGCGCGGTCCCGCGTACCCGGCTCGTTCGAGAGCCTCGTGCGCCAGCTCCAGGAAGATCCGCGCGTGCGGGTCCAGATGGCGGGCTTCAGCGTCGCCGATGCCGAAGTACGCGGCGTCGAAGAGCGCCGGATCGGCGAGGAACGCGCCGTGCCCGCCGCCGGGCCAGCGGGTCGCCGGCGTCACGCTGTCGCGGCCGTCGAGCAGGTTGTGCCAGAACTGTTCGGGCGTGTCGGCGTCCGGGAACCGGCAGGCCATCCCGATGATCGCGATCTCCGCCGGGGGCCGGGCGGGTGCCGCGGCCACGCGCCTGCCGGGCGCGCCGTCGGCCAGCAGCCGGTCGGCCAGGGCGGGGACGGTTGCGCAGTCGCGCAACAGGACCGGATCGAGGGTACGGCCCAGCGCGTCCTCCAGCGCGGCGAGCACCTCCATGGCCGCGAGGGACGACCCGCCGATCGCCAGGAACCGGTCGTCCGGGCCGATCCGCTCCGCCGGGATGTTCAGCACGTCGGCCCAGACCGCGCGGACCGTCTGCTCCATCTCCGGCCGGGTCCGCGGACGCCCGGCCGGCGCCGACCGTGGCGAGCTCGTCGCGGGAGCCGGTGCCGCCGGCCCGGCGCCGATGCGGTCCCGCAAGGCCTGCCGCCGCAGCTTTCCGCTGGTAGTGCGTTCGAACGTCCCGTTCGGCACCACCCGCACCTCGACGCCGTCGTAGCCGAGCGCCTCCGCGACCCGGCCCCGCACCCGCTCGGCCACCCGCGGATCGGCTCGCACCGCCGGCGCGGCGAGGAACACCACAATCCGTTCCCGGCCGCTCTCCGGGTCGGTGGTGCCGACGACCGCGACCGGCCCCACCCCGAGCCCGGGCGTCCCGGCCGCCACCTCCTCCAGGTCAGCGGCGTGGAAGTTGCGGCCGTGCACGAACAGCACGTCCTTGTGCCGGCCGGTGACGCACAGCCGCCCCGACCGCAGGAACCCGAGGTCGCCGGTGCGCAGCCAGCCGTCGACGAGCGCGGCGGCGGTGGCCGCCGGATCCCGGTGGTAGCCGCGGGTCACGTTCGGCCCGCGTACCTGGATGTGCCCGACCAGGCCGTCCTCGACGGGTTCGCCCGAGTCGTCGACGATCCGCAGCGCGCAGCCCGGCAGGGGATGGCCGACGTCCATGAATGCGACAGCCGGCACGTCCGGCCCGGCGTCCAGGGCGACCCCGCGGGCCAGGGCGGCCCGGCTGAGCCGGTGCGGGCGGGCCAGTTCGCCCATCGGCGGGCAGGCGACGGCCACGGTTGCTTCGGCCAGGCCGTACACCGGTTGCAGCGCGTGCGGGTCGAGCCGGGCCCGGCCCAGGTGCGCGGCGAACGCCCGCCACACCGCCGGGGAGATCGGTTCCGCGCCGACCATCACCAGCCGCACACTGCTCAGGTCGAGGTCGTCGAGGACCGGGCCGGGCACCCGCCGTACGGTCAGGGCCAGCGCGAAGTTGGCCGCCGAGAGGATCGTCCCCCGGTGCCGGGCGGCCGCCCGCAGCCACACCTCGGGCCGTTTCGCGAAGGTCAGCGGGCTGATCCGGACCTGCTTGCAGCGCAGGTGCAGCGGGGTGAGGTGGGTGCCGATCAGCCCCATGTCGTGGAAGTACGGCATCCAGGTGACCACCACGTCGTCCGGCCCGCCCGCGCTGGCCTGCCGGGCCTGCTCCACGTTCGCGGCCAGGTTGCCGTGGGTCAGCTCGACACCTTTCGGGGTGCCGGTGCTGCCGGAGGAGAACTGCAGCAGCGCCAGGTCGTCCGGACCGACCGGAACCGGCTCGGTGAGCGGGGGCGCCGCCCGGAACGCGGCGCTGTCGGCGGCCACCGGGGCGCCGTCGAGCAGCCGTTGGACCGCGGCCACCCGGGCCGGTTCCGGCGGCAGCGGCACCGGCACCGCACCGGCCAGGACCGCACCCCAGAACAGCGGCAGGAACTCGGTGCTGTCCTCGGCGACGATCAGCAGCGGGTCACCCTTGCCGAGCCCGGACGCCATCAGGCCGCCGGCGATCCGCAGCGCGTCCGCGTACAGCTCGGCGTAGCTGGTGAAGCGTTCCGCCCCGTCACCGCCGACATGCACGACGCCCTGGCCGGGCGCGTCGGCGGCGGCTCGGACCAGCACCTCGGTCAGCGTCATGATCAAGACCCTAGCCAGGGTGGCCAACTCCCGGCCGGCACCCGTACGGCTCCTCAGCCCGCTCTCCGCCGCGCCGATAGAAACGACGCCCCACCGGCAGCGGTGGACTCGGATCTGTGGAGGTTGTCCATGCGTCTTGTGCCCCAGTCGTTGCGCCGGCGTGGCGCGCTGCTCACGGCCACGACCGCGGCCGTGGTCGCGGCCATCGTGACGGTGCTGGTGCTCAACTCGAACCCGGCGGCTGCCACCTGGCAGAGCTTCGCCGGCACGCCCACCTGCGACTGTGTGGTGCAGGACACCAAGAACAACACCTACCGGGCCGTCTTCGGCTACGTGAGCACCAGCAAGTCGGCCGGCAAGATCGACGCCGGGGCGAACAACAGGCTGGAGCTGACCGGCGGCTCGAGGACCGACGGCTCGGTCACCACCCGCTTCGAGCCGGGCACCCACAAGGCCAGCTTCTCCACCGGCTGGGTCTCCAAGAACACCCAGATCACCTGGAAGGTCGGCGGCAAGTACGTGACCGCCACCTGGAACAAGCCGACCTGCGGCAAGGACGTCAGCCTGCCGGCCGGCGGCAACGGCTCCGGCCCGATCGTGGCGCTGCTCTTCGCCGCCCTGATCGGCGGTGCTGTCTTCCTGTGGCGCAAGCGCCGCGCGGCGGCCCAGTGATGCTGCGCAGCGTCTTGGCGATCGGGGCGCACCCCGACGACATCGAGCTCGGCTGCGGCGGCACCCTGGCCGCGCACCGGGCCGCCGGTGACGCGGTGACCATGCTCGTCGTCACCGGCGGGCAGAACGGTCCCGGCGCCACCGCCGAACGGCGGGCAGAGGCCGAGGCCGCCGCCCGCAACCTGGACTGCCTGCTGCGCTGGGGTCACCTGGTCGACTGCGCGGTGACCGCCGACGCGGCCACCATCGCGGTGATCGAGAAGGCGATCCGCGACACCGACGCCGACGTCGTCTACGTGCACGCGCCCGACGACTCGCACCAGGACCACCGGGCGGTGGCCGCCGCGACGCTGTCGGCCGGGCGGCACAGCCGGCGGATCCTGCACTACCGCAGCCCGTCCACCACCCGGTTCGAGCCGACCGTCTTCACCGACATCTCGGCCCACCTGGACACGAAGATCGCGGCCCTGTCCTGCCACCGCAGCCAGGTCGAGAACTCGGCCATGGTCGACCCGGAGGTGGTCGCGGCCTCGGCCCGGCACTACGGTGCGCAGGCCCGGGTCCGGCACGCCGAGGCGTTCATGCCGGCCCGCTTCGTGTGGGATCTCAGCCCGGTCCTCGAGATGCCACTGATAACGCAGATGCCGGCATACCCGGCGCAGGTTCCGGCATGACCGGCCGGGGGCGCCACCGCCGTACGGCGTCCCCGGCGCACTTCCGCAAAGGCCTGCTGGGGCACGCGCTGGTGTTCGCGGCCGTCATCGCCCTGTTCGGTGTCGACGCCACCCTCGGCTGGTGCGCCACCGTGCTCAACGTCGTGTTCCTGCTCTTCTTCTTCCGGCACCTGGCGTTCGCCGTCTCGGCCGCCCGCTGGGCCGAGAAGGACCTGGACGCGCCCCTGGTCGGCGTCGAGGGCTTCACCCCCTCGGTCGCCGTCCTGGTCGCCTGCAAGGACGAGGAACTCGTCGTCGACGGCATGGTGTCGGCGCTGCTCTCGCTGGACTACCCGGCGGACAGGCTCACCGTCGTGGTGGTCGACGACGCCTCCACCGACGGCACCGGCGCCATCCTGGACCGCTGGGCCGCGGCCAACCCGCGCCTGCGGGTGCTGCACCGCGAGCCCGGCGCCGGCGGCGGCAAGTCCGGTGCGCTCAACGACGCCCTCGCGCTGGTCGACTCGGAGATCGCGGTGATCTTCGACGCCGACCACCAGCCGGAGGCCAGCGTGCTGCGCCGGCTGGTCCGGCACTTCCGCGAACCCAAGGTGGGCGCCGTGATGGGCCGCTGCGTGGTCCGCAACGGCATCGAGTCCAGCCTCGCGTCCACCATCTTCATCGACTACCTCTCCGGCTACCTGGTCAACGAGTACGGCCGGCAGGCCCTGTTCGAGCTGCCCGCGTACGGCGGCGCCAACTGTGCCGTGCGCACCGACCTGATCCGCGCCCTCGGCGGCTGGAACCCGGACACCGTCACCGAGGACACCGACCTCACCCTGCGGCTGCTCCTCGGTGGGCGGCGGGTGCGCTACGACCCGTCGGCCGTCGACTTCGAGGAGGCGGTGCTGTCGTCCAGCCGGTTCTGGCGGCAGCGGTACCGCTGGGCGCGGGGGCACCAGAAGTGCCTGCGCGACTACTGGCGGCCGATCCTGCGGACCCGGCACCTGTCACCCATGGAGAAGCTCGAGACGATGCTCTTCCTCTGGGTCTACCACGTGCCCGTACTCTGCGGTCTGGGCCTGCTGCTGATCGTGCTGCGCGCGTTCGGCATCGGTGACTCGTCGGCGATCGAGATGTTGGCGCTGTCCGCGCTGCTGTTCGCCGGCCCGTTCACCGAACTCGCCGTCGGCCTGGTGCTCGGCCGGGTCGAGCGCCGCGCCGTGTGGATGCTGGTCGGTTTCATCCCGGCCTTCGGCATGTCGATCCTGACCGCCACCAAGGCGTACTTCGACGGCATGTGGGGCAGCACCTACAGCTGGTCCAAGACCGCCCGCTCGGGCGCGACCAGCACGGTCGCCCGCGACCTGGCGGCGGTGCCATGAGCCTCGTGACGCGCCGCCTGGAACGCACGCTGATCCGGCGGGCAAGCCGCCGGGCAGTGACCACCGCGACCGTACGGCGAAGGCAGCTCGTCCTGATCGAGATGCTGCTGGCGGTACTCGGCTGTGTCGGCGGATACGTGCTGCTCATCGAGTGGGCCCGCCGTTTCGAGGTCTCGCTGACCGCGTCGATCCTCGACGTGCTCGGCGTGGACCGCATCTCGGCGGCCCTCGGCGACTCGTTCATCGTCTTCGGCCCCGGCTACGAGCCCGTGGTCGCCGAGATGACCGCGTCCTGCTCGGTGCTCACCAGCATCCTGGCGCTGGCCGCCCTCGCCCTGGTCGCCCTGCGCGAACGCCCCCAGGTGGTGGTCGGCTTCGTCGCGGCCGGCCTGTTCGTGCTCGCCGCCAACCAGGTCCGTCTCATCCTGTCCCTGCTCGCCGGACGCTACTTCGCCGTGGACGCGCTGATCTTCTTCCACGACTGGGTCGGCGCCGCCATCAACTTCGCCTACACCCTGATCGGACTGCTCATCATGATCGGACTGACGATGTACGACGCCCAGCGCGCCGAGCAGGACCACACCGGCCGCCACACCGCCGACCGTCCCGAGGCGTGGGGCCGTCCCGGCCTCGGCCACCGCGTGCCGGTCGAGCCGGCCCCGGAGGCGGGCCGCGCCAACGTCGCCGCGATCCTGCACCGCCGGATCCTGCCCAAGTCGGTCTCCAGCCGCCTCGCCCGCCGCCGCGAACAGCGCCGCGTCGACTACCGGGTCGGCCACGAGAGCGCCGGCCGCCGCGCCGTCATCGTCCGGGAACTCGCCGCCAAGGGCCTCGGCGTGCACACCGCCACCCTGCTCGCGGTCGCCACCCACGAGACCGACCCGCTGGTGCTCGACGCGCTCGCCGGCGCCGTCGCCGCCCGCCAGTGGGAGCCCGTCGCCGGCCAGGACGTCATCGCCCTGCGGCTGTGGGCCCGCGCCTGGCTGATGCGCGCG
>NZ_JBEZZB010000148.1:0-26456 GCF_040638955.1 Actinoplanes sp. NPDC024001 | reverse complement strand
GGCCGGTTGCCCGGAGCGCCGGCCCGGCCGGGAAGGCCGTTGGCCGCGGCCGGTGCGACCGGCGGCGGTGCGATCGGCGGCGGGGCCACCGGCTGGGTGGTCATCGGCTGCGGGCTGGCCGGGCCGTTGCCGATCGCGGCCGGCTCGGGACGGCCACGCCGCCCGAAGCGCGGGGTCTCGGTGGTGCTGCTCGGCACCGGCTGCAGCGGCGCCGGCTCGGAGGCCCGGCGGGCGGCCCGGCGACCGACGTTGGGGCTGCTGGTCTGCGGCATGGCCCGCGCGCTGAGCGTGCCCACCAGGGCCGAGCACGCGGCGTCGCAGGAGCGCACGGCGCCGATGGCCTGGCGCACCGCGTCGGCGGCGGCCGGAGCCAGGGACTTGTTGACGCCGCCCCGTCGGGGCGACTCGCTGATCGCCACGTGCAGGGCGGTGACGGCGGCGGTCACCTCGTCGTCGTGGCCGGCGCCGGCCCGGACGAGCTCGGTGGCGATCTCGCGGGCGGTCTGGTCGGGGTCGCCGCCGCGGCCGGTCAGCCGGCCGGGCTCGGGCACCGCGTCCAGGACGGCGAGTGCCAGGGGGTGCGCCGGGTCCGGGTAGGCCCGCAGGGCGGCGGGGTAGAGCTCGCGCAGGACCTCACGCAGGGCGACGGCGGCCGAGTTCCGGCCGTTCAGCATCGCGACGTGCGCGGCCAGGACCGGCTTGTAGCTGACCAGGTCACGCGGCGTGGGCAGGTTCACCGCGGCGATCGCGCCGGCCTGCAGGGCCCGGGCCAGGCCGACCGCACGCCGGGCGGCGGCCGGGGCCTGGATCTCCTCGGGGGAGTCGTCGTCGGAGAAGCGCTCGGCGAAGTCGTCCGCGTCGTCGTCGTCGACCACGACCAGCGGTCGGCCGGCCGCGGTCAGCAGCGAGGTGACGACGTGGTCGTCGCTGTCGGCGGCAACCGCCGCGTCGCCGAAACCGGTCGTCCGTTCCACGAGCAGCGATCCCAGCTGGGCGTAACCGGCGGGGTCGTCGCTGATCTCATGGACGCCGAGCAGCCGGCCTGCGTCATCCACCACGGCGATGGTCAGTGGTGCGGCCGAGGCCGAACGCACCGAATCATCAGCCGACGCCAGACCGCAGTACACGCGCACGAGCGCCACGGCGTCGTCCTCCTCCCCGGGACTGCTGCTTCTCTGTGACCAAAGACTGATGTTCCCTGGTAATCGGTCAGTCACGCCAGTCCACAGCTGCAGAGATCTTGCCGATCACCGAGCGCCAGCCCAGGCTCGCCTGTTGTGCCCCGATTTTCTTCAATCGGCGACGACCGAAGAAACCACCCATACCGCCACTTTCCGCGGAACGGAGGGACTCGTCCAGGTCGTCGAGTGGTGAGCCGGGCGACAGTGCCAGGATCACCGGCTTGATGCGGAGCGCGTACCCCAGGTCGCGGGCCACTTCACCGGCGGCGATGAGCAGCGGCAGATCCCACGTGTCATGTCCGCCACGCAGGTTCTCCACCACGAGGTCGAGCTCGTAGCGGTCGTCCGGCGACGGGTCGATGTCGCTCGACTGTACCCGCTCGACGACGGTGCCCCAGGTGTCCAATTGTGCGAGATCGTGCGGTGCACCCGAACGAAGGAAGGAGACCAGCGATTCGGCGCTCTTGAAGGCGAGCAGTCGGCCCTTGTGGCTGAGGAACATGGGTACTTCCTCGTCGCCTGCCTGGGCGGACGCCTCCTCCGGCTCGTCCTCGAAGTCTGCCGGGTCGGGCTCCCCGTCCACCTTCTCGGTGCCGGAGTCGCCCTCGGCGAGCAGGGCCTGGAACTCCTCGTCGACGATCACTTCCTCGTCGTCGTCCACGTCGCGCTTGCGGCTCTCGAACGGGTCGTCCTCGTCGACCTCGATCTCGGTCGGCGTCAGCTCGGAGGCCTTCCGGTATGCCCGCAGCGTCAGCCCGACACCGCCCGGCAGGGCGATCTCAACCGGCTGGATGCGGACGCTCTCCCAAAGCTCACGCCCGGAACCGCCCTCGGTCGAGGACTTCTCGGCCACCGGCACGGAGGCCTCGGGCTCGTCGGACTGGCTGGTCACGGTAGACCTCCGGGTGATCTGGGGGTGGCGGGACGGGTGACTCTGGGCACACACCCTAGTAGGCAACGCTGTGTGACAGAGTCCCCGTCCCCAGTGTCAGTAGCCCTTCGGGTGCCAGACCGTCTTCGTCTCCAGCAAGGCGGTCATCGGCCGCAGGCCCGGATCGGCGGTGAAGTCGATGCCGCCGGCCGGTGGCCGGAGCACCCGCTTCAGCGTTCCGGCGGCGGCCCGCTCCAGCTCGGCGGCCAGCTCGGGGTGCTCCACACCGGTCAGGTCCAGGGCGTTCACGTCGGCGTGCGAGGCGAGCCAGGGCGCGGTCTCCGCGTACCGGCCGGTGAGGATGTTCACCACGCCGCCGGGCACGTCGGAGGTGGCGAGCACCTCGGCCAGGGTGATCGCGATCTGCGGGTCGGCCGCGAGCACGACCACCGTGTTGCCGGTCACCACGGCCGGGGCGACGACGCTGACCAGGCCCAGCAGCGAGGGTGGGGCGACGACGGCGACGACGCCGGTGGGCTCGGGCGCCGAAATGTTGAAGAACGGCCCGGCCACCGGATTGGCGCCGCCGGCCACCTGGGCGATCTTGTCGGACCAGCCCGCGTACCAGACCCAGCGGTCCACCGCCGCGTCCACCTCGGTGGGCGCCACGCCCAGCGCGACGAACTCGGCGCGCCGGGCCTCCACCATCTCGGCCACCCGGTACAGCACCTGGCCCCGGTTGTAGGCCGTGGCGCCGGCCCATTTCGCGCTCGCGGCGCGGGCGGCCAGCACCGCGTCCCGGGCGTCCTTGCGGGAGGCGAGGGCCACGTTGTCGCCGTTCACCACCAAGGTCCGTCCTGACTCGCTGCGCGGGAACTTGCCGCCGATGAAGAGCTTGTAGGTCTTGCGAACGGTGAGCCGGGCCGGCGCCGCTTCCAAAACCTTCGATGACTTAGGCAAGGTACGCCTCCAGGCCGTGCCGGCCACCCTCCCGGCCGTAGCCGGACTCCTTGTAACCGCCGAACGGCGACGTCGGGTCGAACTTGTTGAACGTGTTGGCCCAGACCACGCCGGCGCGGAGCTGGTCGGCGACCGACAGGATCCGGGAGCCCTTCTCCGACCAGATGCCGGCGGACAGGCCGTACGGCGTGTTGTTGGCCTTTTCGATCGCCTCGGCGGGGGTACGGAAGGTCAGCACCGACAGGACCGGCCCGAAGATCTCCTCCCGGGCGATCCGGTGGGCCTGCGTCACCCCGGTGAAGATCGTCGGCGCGAACCAGAAGCCCCGCTCGGGCAGTTCGCACGCCGGCGACCAGCGTTCCGCGCCCTCGCTGGCCCCGATTTCCGACAATTCGGTAATGCGGGCCAGCTGCGCCGCGGAGTTGATCGCGCCGATGTCGGTGTTCTTGTCCAGCGGATCGCCGACCCGCAGTGTCGCCATCCGCCGTTTCAACGAGGCGAGCAGCTCCTCGGCGACGGACTCCTGCACCAGCAGTCGCGAGCCGGCGCAGCAGACGTGCCCCTGGTTGAAGAAGATGCCGTTCACGATGCCCTCGACCGCCTGGTCGATCGGCGCGTCGTCGAAGACGATGTTCGCCGCCTTGCCGCCCAGCTCGAGCGTCAGGCGCTTGCCGGTGCCGGCCACCGCGCGGGCGATCTCCCGGCCCACGTCGGTCGAGCCGGTGAAGGCCACCTTGTTCACGTCCGGGTGCTGCACCAGGTAGGCCCCGGTGTCGCCGGCGCCGGTCACGATGTTGACCACGCCGGGCGGCAGCTCGGCCTGACGGCAGACGTCGGCGAAGAAGAGCGCGGACAGCGGGGTGGTCTCGGCCGGTTTGAGCACCACGGTGTTGCCGGTGGCCAGCGCCGGCGCGATCTTCCAGGCCAGCATCAGCAGCGGGAAGTTCCACGGGATGACCTGACCAGCGACGCCGAGCGGGCGCGGATCCGGGCCGAACCCCGCGTACGCCAGCTTGTCGGCCCAGCCCGCGTAATAGAAGAAGTGTGCCGCGACCAGTGGCAGGTCGACGTCGCGCGACTCCTTGATCGGCTTGCCGTTGTCCAGCGACTCCAGCACCGCCAGCTCACGCGAGCGCTCCTGGATGATGCGGGCGATCCGGAACAGGTACTTGGCGCGCTCCGAGCCGGGCAGCGCGGACCAGGGGCCGAAAGCGCGGCGGGCGGCGGCGACCGCCCGGTCCACGTCCTCCGGGCCGGCGGCGGCGACCTCGGCGAGGACCTCCTCGGAGGCCGGGTTCACCGTCTTGAAGACGTTGCCGTCCTTGGCGGCCTCGAAGGAGCCGTCGATGAACAGCCCGTAGGACGAGGCGATCTCGACGACGGAGCGGGATTCTGGGGCGGGTGCGTACTCGAACATGACCCCTCACTCAGTCCAGGGTGAAATAGTCCGGACCGGCGTAGTGGCCGGTGGTGAGCTTGGTCCGCTGCATGAGCAGGTCGTTGAGCAGCGACGAGGCGCCGAACCGGAACCAGTCCGGGTGCAGCCAGTCGTCGCCGACCGTCTCGTTGATCATCACAAGGTATTTGACGGCGTCCTTGGTGGTCTTGATGCCACCGGCCGGCTTGACGCCGACCTGCCGGCCGTGGCGCTCCCGGAAGTCGCGGACCGCCTCGAGCATGACCAGGGTGATCGGCAGGGTGGCGTTGACCGCGACCTTGCCGGTGGAGGTCTTGATGAAGTCGGCGCCGGCCAGCATCGCCAGCCAGGACGCGCGGCGCACGTTGTCGTACGTCGCGAGCTCGCCGGTCTCCAGGATCACCTTGAGGTGGGCGCCGCCGCACGCCTCCTTGACCGCGACGATCTCGTCGAACACCCGGTGGTAGTCACCGGCCAGGAACGCGCCCCGGCTGATCACCATGTCGATCTCGTCGGCGCCGGCGGCGACCGCGGCGCGGGTGTCGGCGAGTTTCACCTCGAGCGGCGCCTGCCCGGACGGGAAGGCGGTGGCCACGCTGGCCAGGTGCACGTCCGAGCCGGCGAGCGCGGCCGCGGCTACCGGGACCATCGCCGGGTAGACGCAGATCGCGGCGACCGGCGGGCAGCTCGGGTCGGACGGGTCGGGCCGCCGGCCCTTGGCGCAGAGCGCGCGCACCTTGCCCGGCGTGTCGGCGCCCTCCAGGGTGGTCAGGTCCACCATCCGGATCGCCAGGTCGATCGCCTTGGCCTTGCTGCTCGTCTTCACCGAGCGGGTGGCGAGCGCGGCCGCTCTGGCCTCGACCCCCACCTTGTCGACACCGGGCAGCCCGTGCAGGAACGAACGGAGATCGGACAGCCCGGTGGCCGCTGTCACAGTCATGAAAGCGATTCTACGCAGGCCGCCGACTGTTGATCTTGATGGAACGGTAGGTTGAGCCCGTGGACGTCCTGGTTGTAGATCACCCGCTGGCCCAGACCCGCCTCACCGCGATGCGCCGAGCGGACACCGATTCCGGCGTCTTCCGCGCCGCCCTGCACGAGCTCACCACGATGGTGGTCTACGAGGCGGCCCGGCTCTTCGCCGTTGAGAAATACCCCATCGAGACCCCGGTCGCGCCGACCGAGGGCACCCGCCTGGCCAACCCGCCGCTGATCGTGCCGGTGCTGCGGGCCGGCCTCGGCATGGCCGACGCGGCGCTGGGCCTGCTGCCCGAGTCGTCGATGGGCTTCGTCGGCCTGGCCCGCGACGAGAAGACGTACGAGCCGCGCGCCTACATGGAGTCGCTGCCCGGCGACCTCTCCGGCCAGCCGGTCCTGGTCCTCGACCCGATGCTCGCCACCGGCGGCTCGCTGCTGCACTGCTGCCGGCTGCTCGCCGACCGGGGCTGCACCGACATCATCATCTGCTGCGTGCTGGCCGCGCCCGAGGGTGTCGAGCGGCTCTCCGCCTCCGACCTGCCGCTGCGCCTGGTCACCGCCTCGATCGACGAGGGCCTCAACGACAAGGCCTACATCGTGCCCGGTCTCGGCGACGCGGGTGACCGCCAGTTCGGCGGCATGCGCCGCTTCTGAGCCTCAGACGTAGGACCAGCCGGTGGCCCGCCCGCCGGCGAAGGGCATGACGCCGTGGAAGGGCCGCGGCTCGGCGGCGAAGACGAGCGGCAGGAAGTGCCGGTCCGACTCCCACATCGGGAGTCGCCCGCCCAGCAGGTCGGTCTTCTCCACCCAGTGCAGCGACCCTTCCGGATTTCCGCTCAGCGGGGTGCCCGACCAGTCGGGAATCCGGAACAGGAAGCCGAACCAGTTCTCACCGTTTCGGCCGAACCCGGGCCAGGAGATCGTGCCGGCCAGGTCGAGGCGGTGGCACTGCAGCCCGGCCTCCTCGGCGATCTCCCGGCGCATGCCGGTGACCACGTCCTCGTCCGGCTGCAATTTGCCGCCGAGCCCGTTGTAGTAGCCAAAATGGAGATCGTCGGGCCGGGTGTCCCGCCGGATCATCAGAACCTGATTGCCGTCCGGCGAAAGGACATAACCGAGGGTAGCGAGGATGGCCTGCACAAGAGCCCACCCTAGGTCCGATGCAGAATAGGGGTGCGGTATACGGTGGCCGATCAACCTGGCGAAAATGCTGTACCATCGCGTCCGCCGCCGTCGATGCGCGGCTACCGCCATGCTGCGGCGCTTCCGTGTGCGTGGTTGCGGGGAGTGACCATCTCCCTACGCACTTCTAACTCTCTCGCTCAGGAGGAACGCCCATGACGGGCTCCCAGCCTGCCATCCCACCCGCTCGCCCCGTGATCGGTGAAGACGAGATCGAGGCAGCGGTCCGTGTCCTGCGTAGCGGCATGGTGGTTCAGGGCCCGGAGGTCGCCGCCTTCGAACGCGAGTTCAGTGAGCTGGTCGAGGGCCGTCACTGCGTCGCGGTGAACTCCGGCACCTCCGCGCTCCAGCTCTCGCTGCTCGCTCTGGACTTCAAGCCGGGCGACGAGGTGATCGTCCCGTCGTTCTCGTTCGCCGCGACCGCCAACGCGGTGCGGCTGGCCGGCGGTGTCCCGGTCTTCGCGGACATCGAGGCGGACACGTTCAACCTGGACCCCGACGCGGTCGCCGCGGCGATCACGCCGCGCACCGTCGCGATCATGCCGGTGCACCTGTACGGCCACCCGGCCGCGATGGACCGCATCATGCCGATCGCCGAGGCGCACGGGCTCACCGTGGTCGAGGACGCCGCACAGGCCCACGCCGCGGCGCTGAACGGCAAGCCGGTCGGCAGCTTCGGCATCGCCGGCTGCTTCAGCTTCTACCCCACGAAGAACATGCACTCGCTCGAGGGCGGCATGATCACCACCGGGGACGCCGAGTTCGCCCGCAAGCTGCGTCTGCTGCGCAACCAGGGCATGGAGCAGCGGTACCAGAACGAGATCGTCGGCGCCAACATGCGGCTCACCGACGTCGCCGCCGCGATCGGCCGGGTGCAGCTCGGCAAGCTCGCCGGCTGGACCGAGCGCCGCCAGGCCAACGCCGCATACCTCAACGAGCGCCTCACCGGCGTGGTCGTGCCGCCGGTCGCGGAGGGTGCCAAGCACGTCTACCACCAGTACACGATCCGGGTCTCGGGTGACCGGGACGCGTTCCAGGCCGCGCTCGCCGAGCGGGGCATCGGCAGCGCGCCGTACTATCCGACGCCGATCCACCGGCTGCGGCCCTACCTCACCGAGGACGGCACGCCCGGTCCGTGGAAGCTGCCGGAGACCGAGCGGGCCACCGCCGAGGTGCTCTCCCTGCCGATCTTCCCGAGCCTGACCACCGAGGAACTCGACCGCATCGCTGAGGCCGTGAACGCCGTGGCGGTGGCCGGATGACCGCCGTGCTGCGAGCCGGACTGATCGGCCTGGGGGCGATGGGCCGCAACCACGCCCGCGTCCTGGGCCTGCTCGACGGCGTCGAGCTGGTCGGTGTGATGGACCCGGCGCCCGGTGTCTCCGGGCCGTTCGGGGTGCCGGTCGTGCCGGACGTCGAGCAGCTGCTCGCGCTCAAGCTCGACTACGCGGTGGTCGCCTGCCCGACCGCGCTGCACGAGGAGATCGGCCTGCGCCTGGCCGAGGCCGGCGTGCACACGCTGATCGAGAAGCCGCTCGCGCCCTCGATCGAGGCCGCGCAGCGTCTGGTGACCGCTTTCGAGAGCCGCGGCCTGGTCGGCGCGGTCGGTCACATCGAGCGTTACAACCCGGCACTGCAGAGCCTGCGGACCCGCCTGGAGGCGGGCGAGCTCGGCGACATCTACCAGATCGTCACCCGGCGCCAGGGCCCGTTCCCGGGCCGGATCGCCGACGTCGGCGTGGTGATGGACCTGGCCACCCACGACATCGACCTGACCGCCTGGGTGAGCGGCCGCGAGTACACCAACATCTCGGCGCGGACCATCTCGCGCAGCGGCCGCCCGCACGAGGACATGGTCTCCGCGGTCGCCGCCCTGCAGGACGACGTGATGGCCAACCACCTGGTGAACTGGCTGAGCCCGTTCAAGGAGCGGTCCACGGTCATCACCGGTGCCCGGGGCAGCTTCGTCGCCGACACCCTCACCGCCGACCTGACCTTCTACGCCAACGGCGCGACCAGCACCGAGTGGGAGGCGCTGCGCGCGTTCCGCGGTGTCGCCGAGGGCGACATGATCCGGTACGCCATCCCGAAGCGGGAGCCGCTGCTCGTCGAGCACGAGCGGTTCCGCGATGCGGTGGAGGGCAAGGAGAGCGACATCGTCACACTGAAGCAGGGTCTGCGTACGGTCCAGGTGGCCGCCGCCGTCCTGCGGTCCGCTCAAGACGGCGTGACCGTCGACATCTCTCAGTGACGAAGCCGCCGCAGGGCGCAGGAAGGTCCGAACGATGACAACGGAGGAGCGCGCTCCGCGCCTCCTGGTGATCGTCGCCAACGGCATCACGGGGGACTCCCGGGTGCAGAAGACCGCGATCGCGGCCGCTCGGGCAGGGTGGGACGTCACCCTGCTCGGCGGCGGTGGTCGGCGCGGCCGCCGCCAGACGACCATGATGGGCGAGGTCAAGGTCATCCGCCTGCCCATCACCGCCGACTACGCCCGTACCAGCAAGGGCAACCGGATCCGGCGGATGGTCGTGCAGACCGCGATCCGCAACCAGGAGGGTCTGGTCGGCGTCAACGCCGCGTACCAGGCCTGGTTGCGGCAGGCCACCGCCCGGATCGGCCGGATGCGGACCAGCGAGGGCCCGGCCGCGGTGGTGCTGAAGCCGGCCAGCAAGGCGCTCGGCGCCGCGGTCAAGGGCCGCCGGCTGCTGCACCGCCTGCGGGTCAAGGCCTTCAAGTGGGAGGAACGGCAGGTCGGCCGTCCGACCGGTTCCTGGCAGCGGGACCTGCCGTCGCTGGTCGACCTGGACCTGGTGTTCGGTCCGGTGATCGAGAAGCTGAAGCCCGACTTCATCCACGCCAACGACGTCACCACCATCCACACGGTGGCGCTGAGCGTGGCGCGGATGCGCGCGCGGGGGCAGAAGGTCGCCTGGCTCTACGACGCCCACGAGTACATCGCGGGCATCGACTGGCCGAAGCCGAACGAGGACCGGGCCTACAAGACCGTCGAGCGGGAGTTCGTCGGTCAGGCCGACGCCGTGGTCACCGTGTCGCCGGAGATCGCCAAGATGCTCCAGGAGAACTTCAAGCTCCCGGAGACCCCGCTCGTGGTCCGGAACGCGCCGATCCGCGAGGCGGTCGGCAAGACCTTCCCGAAGCCGTCGGTCCGCGCGGCCTGCGGCGTCGCCGAGGGCGTTCCGCTGATGGTCTACTCCGGCTGGCTGGCGCCGGCACGCGGGCTGGGTACGGCCGTCAACGCCCTGCCCCTGCTGCCCGGCGTGCACCTGGCGATCGTGGCCGGCCGGGCCAGCGCCGAGCAGGACGCCCTGAAGGCCCGTGCCGCCGAACTCGGCGTCGAGGACCGGGTGCACGTGGTGCCGTACGTGCCGCAGTACGCGGTGCCGGACTACCTCTCCACGGCCGACCTGGGCCTGATCTGCCTGCGGCGGATCAAGAGTCACGAGATCTCGCTGCCCACCAAGCTGGCCGAGTACCTGCACGCCGGCCTGCCGGTGATCGTCAGCGACCTGCCGGTCCAGGTCGAGTTCGTGAACCGCACCCGCGTCGGCGAGCTGTTCGTCGTCGACGACTCGGACAGCTTCGCCGAGGCGGTCAAGCGGGCCCTGGAGCACAAGGCGGAGCTGGTCGCGAACATCAGCGACGAGCTGCTCGAGGAGCTCTCCTGGGAGCACCAGGCCGAAGGGCTGATCGAGCTCTACCAGCGGCTCGCCCCGCGCTCGCCGAAGACGGCCCGCCCGGACATCCCGTGGGACGTCGACGAGAACGTGTCAACGCCGGCGGCGCCGGCGGTGCTGGAGACGGCACCCGGCCCGCTGCCGACGTGGCGCCCGTTCGACGCGGCCTCGAAGATCCGGCTGGGTCTGGGGCCGGCGAACTACGCGGGTCAGCTCGCGACCTTCGCGCAGGCCATCTGCCGTGACAACCCCGATGTCACGGCCGAGGTGGTGATGCGGCGCGCCGCGGACTCGTACATCTTCCCGGCTGACGTCTATGTGGAGCGTGACCGGCAGGGTGAGCTCGAGGTGCAGACCGAGCAGCTGCACCGGGTGGTCGGGCGGTACACCCACCTGATCGTCGACGCGTTCCTGCCGGTCTTCGGTTACCTCAACGGCGACACGATCGAGGGCGACCTGCCGGCGCTGCGCCGGGCCGGGATCAAGACGGCGCTGCTGGCACACGGCAGCGAGATCCGGCACCCACTGCGGCACCGGGAGCGGTACCCGTTCTCGCTGTTCCACGACGCTCCGGACGGCATCGTGCCGCGCTTCGCGGCGCGGGCCGAGCGCAACCGCCGGATCGCCGAGGAGAGCGGCCTGCCGCTCTTCGTCACCACCCCGGACCTGCTCGACGACCTGCCGACGGCCACCTGGTCGCCGCTGGTGGTCGACGTGGACGCGTGGGCCAGCGACGAGCCGGTGATGGAGCGGTCGCGGCCGAAGGTCCTGCACGGGCCGTCGCAGCGGTGGACCAAGGGCACCGACCGGATCCTGCCGGTGCTGACCGAGCTGCACGACAAGGGCGCGATCGAGCTGGTGCTGGCCGAGCGGGTGCCGTGGGAGACCATGCGCGAGATGGTCCGCAGCTGCGACATCGTGGTGGACCAGTTCGCGGTGGGCAGCTACGGCACGTTCGCGGTGGAGGCGATGGCCGCCGGCCGTCCGGTGGTCGGTTACCTCGACGAACGGGTGCACAAGGCCGCCGGCGTGCGGCCGCCGATCGTCAACGTCACGCCGGACCGGATCGGCGAGGCGCTCGAGTCGCTGCTGGACGACCGGGCCCGCACGGTGGAGATCGCCAAGGAGTCGGTGGCGTTCGCCCAGGAGTACCACGACGGGCGCCGTACAGCTCAGGTGTTTGCGAAGTTCCTGCGGTCCTGAGACGGACCGGAAAAGAGATGGTGGCTGCGCCCGTCGGGCGCAGCCACCATTGTCATTTGCGCTTGATCAGCGAGCGCAGCTTCGCCTCGAACGGCAGCAGCACGTTCTCGCGGGTGTACTGCTGGGCGTGCTTGAGCGCCGCCGCCTCGGTCTCCGGGGTGAGGTCCTCGGCGGCCTTGCCGGCCTCGATCATGGACTGTGCGATGTCCTCCGGGTCCAGGCTGTTGGCGTTGAACCAGAGGGGATAGTCGGCGAGCACCTCGGCCGCGGCGATGCCCGGCGCGTGCACCGAGACGATCGGGCGGCCGTTCGCCATGTACTCGAAGATCTTGCCGGAGGTGACGTACTTCGCGCCGCCGGCGAGGAAGACCAGGATGTCGCTCTCGGCGTAGGCGTGCGCGACGTCCGTCTTGGACACGGGCCCGCGGTAGTACATCCGGGTCTCGTCGTCACCGCCGGCCTGGTTGTCCTCGCCGATGTTCAGCTGCTGGGCGAGTGCGATGTGCCCGCCCTTGAAGAAGCCCAGGTGGCCGTAGATGTTGAACTCGGCGTCGGCGAGCAGCGGGTGGGTCCGGGCGATCTTCCACGCCTCGACCATCTCGCGGACCGGCTGCGCGCCGGTCACCGTGCCCACATAGGAGTAGCGCAGCGGACGGTGCGCGTCGCGCGGCTCCAGGCCCGGGTGCTCGGCGTCCTCGAGCACGTCCGGGTCCCACCCGTTCGGCACGATCATCATCTTGTCGGCCTGCTTCGGGTAGCGGTCGGCGTGCCAGCCGCGAAGCGCCTCGTTGACGAAGACCGCCGCCGACGCCTTCTCCAGCACCCGGCGCTCCCAGCCCCAGGCCGCGTGGCCCTTGGGGAAGGCCGGGCGCTCCTTGAACAGGTCGAGGGTCCAGGCGTCGCGGTAGTCGACCACGAACGGCACGCCGGTCAGCTTGTTGATCAGGTACGCCGACGCGAACGAGGCGAACGGGTTGCCGGTGGCGACCACGATGTCGAACGGGTTGCGGGCGTGCTCCTTGAGCGCCTCCACGACCGCCGCCAGGCCCCACGAGTTGTAGTGCTCGGGGAACGGCTTCAGGCTCAGGTCGTAGAACGTCTTCGCCAGGATCGGGAACTGCCGGCGGAAGCGGCTGAACTTGCGGATGTCGTGGTCCCAGATGAACTGGTTCAGCCACGGCCGCTTGACCTTGATCCGCGGATCGATGGTCTCCAGCAGCTTCTCGTCGACGGAGCCGACAGCCTCGTAGAAGAAGCGCAGGGGCGCGGCGAAGACGGTGACGTCCCAGCCGTGCGCCGTCAGGTAGTTGGCGGTGGCGCGGGCACGGTAGACACCGCTGGCCCGCGACGGCGGGAAGTAGAACGCGAGGTACAGCACCCGGGGCGGGCGTGTGCCATCCGACCTGCTCATCGATCTCCTATGCCGTAAGCCACTCGAGGTAGCTCGTTGCCGCCGTACGTGTGCAGTAGTGAGACGGCGACCGGCATCGATGCAGGGTCGTTCACCACCACCAGATCCAGTTTGCCCACCGCTGTCACGTGCTGCCGGATGAGATGGGCGGGCCGGGTCTCGGCACCCCGCCGGGCCAGCGGCAGGAAGACCTTCCGGTGCAGTTTGTCGGCCACCCGGCGACGGTACGCCCGCCAGGCCCGATCGGCGCGCCCCTTCAGGGCACGGCGCGGCAGACGGTAGAGAACCAGCTGCTCCCAGCGCAGCCAGCCGGGGCGCGGCTCCAGGTCGGCCTGGGCCACCAGGCGTACGCCCGGCGCGGGCTTGTCGTTGCGCCAGGCAGCGGGGTCGCTGACCAGGATCGTCGCGGTTCCCCCGTCCGCGGCCACGGTCGCGGCGTCGTCCAGCGCGGCGCGGCGCCGGGTCGCGCCCAGAGCCAGGATGAGTACGTTGCGGTCAGCCATCGGAGCCCTCCCGGGCGAACCACGCGCCGTGGTGGGCCTCGGCCACCGCCGGGTAGCCGTAACGGCCGGCCAGCTGCTCGCGGACCGGCCGCAGGTCGAGTCCGGCGGCGAGCCGGTCCCGCAGCCGCTGATAGCCCGCGACCAGGGCGTCGCTGGACTCCTCGACGTCCACCATCTCGCCGGCGGCGTCCTCGATCCCGGCGAGGATCTCCTCCGGTCCGCCGCACTTGGTGACCAGCAGGGCCATCCCGGCCGCCACGGCCTCCACCACGACCATGCCGAACGTCTCGAAGCGGCTCGGGTGAACGAGCAGATCGTGCTCGCGCATCAGCCGCAGCGCCTCCTCCGGCGGCTGCATGCCGGTGAACCGCACCGCGTCCGCGACACCGAGGTCGGCGGCCTGCTTGACCAGGGCGCGGCGCAGGTCGCCGTCACCGACCAGGGTCAGGGTGAGCTCGGGGTCGTCGGCCCGGCACCGGGCGAACGCCTCCACCAGCCACTGCACGCCCTTGCGCTCGGTCAGGTTGCCGACGAAGAGCCAGCGGCGCAGCTCACGCACCGGCTCGGCGCGTTCCGCGGCGAACGAGATCGGGTTGGGCACGTAACCGATGCGGTCCTGGTGCTGGGGGAAGGCCTTCACGAGCGGATCGCGGACCGGGTCGCCGACGGCGAAGAAGCCGGCGCAGTGCTGCAGCAGCTCGTCGTACATCGCGCGGGCCTCGGGCTGCTCCAGCACGCGGTCCAGGAAGGTGGCGTGCTCGGTGACGAAGATGCGGGCGCCCGGGCGGGAGTTCTTGAGGGCCGCCCAGCCGCCGGGCAGGCCGACGTGGGCGTGCACGACCGGGGCGTCCAGCGGCTCGTTGCCGAGCGCGGAGCGCAGCACCACCTCGTGCCGTTTCGCGATGGCCGCGTAGCTCAGGCCCACCGAGAGCGGCACGGGCACCGTGATGAGCCGCGCGCCGCCCGCGGTCGGGGTGGGCCGCGGCGGGCGGTGGGTGTAGCCGAGCAGCGTCTCGTAGGCCGACTCGACCGCGGCGCTCTCCGCCGCGGGCAGCCGGTGCCCCCACTCGGCGCAGTGGTAGACGGTCATGTCGGTCCCCGGCGCCGTGGCCTCCACCATGGCCTGCACGAAGGCGCCGGCGAACGGGTGATGACTGTTCGGGTACCAGGGGGTTACGACCGCCACCTGGGGCGAAGAGATATTCGTCACGGTCGTTTCAGCTCTGCTGCAGGACCTCGACCACGCGCTGCGCGGCACGGCCGTCACCGTACGGCTCGCCGCGGTCCGCGGCCGGAGCGGTACGGGTGGCCGCGCTCGCCCAGTCCGCGCCGAGCGTCCACGGGTTCGGGATCAGCCGGTTCCAGTCGCCGTCGAGGGTCTCCACCCACTCGGTCTCCGGGCGCAGCGTAGTGCAGGGGCGGGCCAGCAGGTAGGCCTCCTTCTGCAGGCCACCGGAATCGGTGACGACGCCGGCCGAGCCGAGCACGGCGGCGACCATCCCGGCGTACGGCAGCGGCCGCCCGGAGTGCAGCGCACCCTGGTTGAGCTTCAGGCCGTAGCTCTCGGCCCGGGCGACCAGGCGCGGGTGGGCCAGCAGGGCCACCGGGACCGGCAGCGCCGCGAGCGACTCGAGGAGCGCGCTGAGCCGCTCCGGGTCGTCGGTGTTCTCCGCCCGGTGCAGCGTGGCGAGCAGGTACGGCGCGGTCGGGTCGATGCCCTCGGGCAGCTCCGGCCGGGGGTGCTCGCCGGAGGTCACCGCGTCGCGGATGCGCAGGCACACGTCGACCATCACGTCGCCGACCAGCCGCGAGCGCTCGGCCAGCCCCTCGGCGGCGAGGTGCCGCATGGCCTCCTCGGTGGGGGCCAGCAGCAGGTCCGCGGCGTGGTCGGTGAGCACGCGGTTGTGCTCCTCCGGCATCCGGCGGTTGAACGAGCGCAGGCCGGCCTCCAGGTGGGCGACCCGGAAGTGCTGCTTGACGGCCGCGACCGTGCCGGCCAGCGTCGAGTTGGTGTCGCCGTAGACCAGGACCCAGTCCGGCTGCTCCCGCTCGAGCACCGGGTCCATCGCGCCGAGCACCGCGCCGGTCTGCACGCCGTGGCTGCCCGAGCCGACGCCGAGGTGCACGTCCGGGTCGGGGATGCCGAGGCCGGAGAAGAACACGTCGGAGAGGTCGGCGTCGTAGTGCTGGCCGGTGTGCACGATGACGTGCTCGTGTTCGGTCGCGGCGAATGCGGCGGCGATCGGCGCGAGTTTCACCAACTGCGGGCGAGCGCCCACCACACTGAGGACCTTCACGGCTGCTCCTAGCGATGATTGGTTGCGAGCCGCGGCACACGATACGTGAGCAAGGTTGCGCTCTTTCGGCCGCATCACTTCGCCGGACGTCGTGGTGCTTCCCGGCCCCCACGGTCCAATTGCACGGCAGCATACTCTGGTGATGTTCAACCGCGAGAAGGAGTCCTGTTGAGTTCCCCAGGTCCCACCGTCGTCTACGTGTCGCTCGGTACGCGACGGGTTTCTGCGGCACAACGTCACTCGGCGGACCTCGCCGCCGCGGGTGAGCGGGTTCTTCTGGTCGTCGCCGAGGCGGCCGACCTGGAGCCGGTGGCGGGTGTGACCGTGCACCGGCTCGGTGCGGGACCACTCGACGTGCTGCTCCGTGCCGCTCGCCGGTTGCTGCTGCGCTCCAGCGGCCCGCTGGCCGGGGCACGGCTGTTCATCGCCGGTGACGTGGAGGCGACGCCGATCGCCGACGCCGTCCGCCGGCGTTTCCGTGAGGTGGAGGTCCGGCTGGAGCCGTCCGCCGACCCCGACCGTCGCCCGGCGCCGGCCGATCTGGCCGTGCTGACGCCGTGGTACCCGTCGCCCAACGACCCGTTCGCCGGCGCCTTCGTCGAGGCCACCACGGCGACGGTGGCGGACGGCAAGTGGCAGATCTCCATCCTGCAGAACGAGAACTGGTTCTATCCGGCCGGCGACTCCACCGGCAACCTGCTGCGGGTCACCGCGCGCCGGGAGATGCAGCGTGCCGGCGGCGTGGTCGTGACCGACACGCCGATCGGCGAGCTGACCCGGGTGGTCACCCCTCAGACCACCCGGGCCGACTACGCCGCCCGGACCCGCGCCCAGATCGCCCGGCTGCGGGCGGCGCTGCCCAGCGGCCGCATCGAGGCCCCGCTGATCCACGCGCACACCGGGCACTACGCCGGTGTGGTGGCGACCGCGCTGGCCCGCGAGGACGCCAAGATCGTGGTGACCGAGCACGTGACCTTCCTGGCGAAGGTGCTGGCGCAGCCCGGCTCCCGCCGGCAGTACGGCGAGATGGTCAAGCGGGCCGACCGGATCCTCTGCGTCGGCCGCGCGCTCCTCGACCAGCTCTCCGCCGCCTACCCGGCGTATGTGGACAAGTTCCAGGTCGTGCCGAACCCGGTGGACTTCGACCGCTTCGAGTTCCGTGCCGAGGCGCCGGCCGAGCCGCTGCGCCTGCTCTACGCCGGCCGGATGCTGAAGCACAAGGGCGTGCACACGCTCCTGGAGGCGTTCGCCGAGATCGCCCGGGAGGAGCCGCGGGCCACCCTCACGCTGGTCGGCAACGGCCCGCTGGAGGAGGAGCTGACCGCCCGCATCGCCGAGCTCGGCCTGGGCGAGCGGGTGACCCAGCGGCCGCCGGTGCCGCCGGAGGAGGTCAGCGCGCTGATGCGCGAGCACGACCTGCTGGTGCACCCGTCGGTCCGGGAGACCTTCGGGCTGACCGTCGTCGAGGCGGTCGCCTCGGGCACCCCGGTGCTGGTGGCGGCGAGCGAGGGCCCGGCCGAGACGCTGGCCGACCTGGACGGGGTGGCGGGCGCGCTGTTCCCGGTCACCCAGGAGCCGGCCGACATCGTCGAGGCGTACCGGGCGTTGCGGGCCCGGTGGAGCGAGCTGGACCTGGCCGCCGCCCGTGACGTGCTGGCCGGGCGTTACAGCCGGGAGGCGGTCGGCGAGCGGCTGCGTGCCGTCTACGCCGAGGTGCTGGCCGAGGAGCGGGTCATCGAGACGCCGGCGGCGCCGGCCGCCGAGCCGGAGAAGTTCCCGGCGCCCGAGCCGGGCGCCGAGCGGATCGCGGTGGTCGCCATCGAGCCGCCCGGCAACCGCAACACCCGCAACTTCATCAAGGCGGCCCGGGCCCAGGGGTACGGCGTCGACCTGATCGCGGTCGAGCCGAAGCGCTGGCCGTGGTATGCCGACGACGAGGGTGTCCGGGTCTACGGCGTGGGCGGGCGTGAGGACCGCCGGTTCGGCCGGCGCCTGGAGCGGGTCCTGGTGAACACCCTGCCCCGGCGCGTGATCGGCTTCCTGCGCTCGCGGGCCAGCCGGATGGCGTCGCCGACCCCGGAAGCGGTCGCGATGAGGGTCGCGAATCGACACCGATCGTTTGCCAAGAGTTTCGAAAGGCGCATGTACCAGCCCTGGTACCGCGTCGTTCGGCCCCGTATCCTCGGGCGCATCGCTCGGCGGGAGGTCCTGCCGAAACTGGATCAGAAACGGATCCGGCAGGTTGTCGTGCACGGCCCGCTCGGCACCACCATCGGGTGGGAGCTGGCCAAACGCCTTCCTGACGCGCCGGTCACGACCGATCTGACCCCGCCGGGGGAGCGCGCCAAGGTCCGTTGACGACGTTGGGGCCCTCACCGACTTCGGTGGGGGCCCGCACTCGCGCCACCGCCCGGCCCGGCGGCGATGCGAACTCCTCCAACTCTTCAGCGAACGGAATCGACATGATGCGAGGGTGGCAGTGACAGCCGCACACCCCGACGTGACCGTTGTGGTCGCGGTCTACAACACGATGCCGTACCTGCGGGAATGCCTGGCGTCCCTGGTCGGGCAGACGATCGGCGTGGACCGGCTCGAGGTCATCGCGGTCGACGACGGTTCGACCGACGAGAGCGGCGCGGAGCTCGACAGCTGGGCCGAGCGTTACCCGGACACCATCAAGGTGCTGCATCAGGCGAACTCGGGCGGGCCGGCGATGCCCAGCAACCGGGCGCTGGAGCTGGCCACCGGGCGCTACGTGTTCTTCATCGGCGCCGACGACCACCTCGGCGCCGAGGCGCTGAAGCGGCTGGTCACCACCGCCGACCGGCTGGACGCCGACATCGTGCTGGGCCGGATGGTCGGCGCCGGCGGGCGGTACGTGAACCAGGCCGTCTACAAGCCCGGCAACCGGGACTCGATCACCCTGGCCGACTCCGATCTGTGCTGGGCGCTCTCCAACACCAAGCTGTTCCGCCGGTCGCTGCTGGAGGAGAACGGCATCCGGTACCCGGAGCAGATGAGCTCCTACAGCGACCAGCCGTTCACGCTGCGCGCGGTGGTGGCCGCCCGGCGGATCGCGGTCCGGGCCGACTACGAGTTCTACTACGCGGTGCGCCGGGACGACCAGAGCAACATCACGTACCGCACCTCGGTGCTGCGGTTCCTGCAGGACGCCGAGGTGGTGATGGACACCGTCGCCGACGTGGTGACCGACCCGGTCAGCCGCGCGCGGGTGCTGCGCCGCAACTTCACCTGGGAGGTCTACAAGCTGGTCAGCGACCGGTATGTGGCGGCCGGCCCGGAGGAGCGGCGCCAGGTGCAGGAGGGTGTGCGCAAGCTCTCCGACACCTACCTGACCGAGGAGATCCGGGCCAGCCTGGACGTGCACCGCCGGGTGCCCATCTCGATCGCCCAGCACGGCACGCTCGAGGATCTGAACACCGTGGCGGAGTACGCCAAGGAGTACGGCCTGGGCCCGCTGCTGGTCGAGGGCGAGCACATCTACACGGCGCTGCCCGGTTTCCGGAACCCGGACGCCGACTACCCCGACGCCTGGTTCGAGGTGCCGGTGGAGGCCGCGTCGGCCAAGGCGCAGCGCTGGCCGGCCACGGTCACCTGGCGTACCGGCAACGCGCAGACCGCCGCCCTGCACGTGGAGTGGTCCAGCCGGTTGTCGGCGCTGGGCGACGGCGCGTCGGCCTGGGTCGGCAACGTCGAGGCGAAGCGGCTGGAGGCGGTGCCGCGGCAGGACGGCGGCCTGACGATCCGGGCCGAGTTCGCGCTGGCCGACCTCGCGACCGGGCTGGGCTGGAAGGCGAAGCGGCTGAAATTCCGGCATTCCGCCGCAGACGACGCGATCGTTCATGACGTGACCGCCGCCAAGCCGGCCGTCCTCTCGGTCCGCTACCGCCGCGGTCTACGCTTCTACAAAATCGCGGTTCGGATCAACGAGAAGTCTCGGTTGAGCGTTGTGATCAACCCATTCCAACCGCGTAAGCTTGCCGGCCGTCTGGTTCGCAAGCTCCGGCCCTAGTCAAGGGTTACGCCAAGGAGGAAATACCCCCGCATGAAGATCTGTGTCGTGGCCCTGGGCAAGATCGGCCTCCCGCTCGCGGTCCAGTTCGCCAGCAAGGGCCACACGGTGATCGGCGCTGACGTGTCCGAGTCGACCGTGCGCACCGTCAACGAGGGCCTGGTGCCGTTCCCCGGCGAGACCGACCTCGACGTCAAGCTGAAGCAGGCGGTCGGCGCCGGGCTGCTCACCGCCACCACCGACACCGCGGCCGCGGTCGCCGAGTCGGAGGCGGTCGTCGTGGTGGTCCCGCTCTTCGTGGACGCCGACGGCAAGCCCGACTTCGGCTGGATGGAGTCGGCGACCAAGGACATCGCCCGCGGCCTGCGCCCCGGCACCCTGGTCAGCTACGAGACCACCCTGCCGGTCGGCACCACCCGCGAGCGCTGGGCGCCGCTGCTGCAGGAGGGCTCCGGCCTGGTCGCCGGGCAGGACTTCGACCTGGTGTTCAGCCCGGAGCGGGTGCTCACCGGCCGGGTCTTCGCCGACCTGCGCAAGTACCCGAAGCTGGTCGGCGGCGTCAACGAGGCCTCGGCCAAGCGCGGCGTCGAGTTCTACGAGGCGGTGCTCGACTTCGACGAGCGCCCCGACCTGGACCGGCCGAACGGCGTCTGGGACCTGGGCAGCGCCGAGGCGGCCGAGCTGGCGAAGCTCGCCGAGACCACCTACCGCGACGTCAACATCGGGCTGGCCAACCAGTTCGCCCGGTTCGCGGACACCCTCGACATCGACGTGAACGTCGTGATCGACGCCTGCAACACCCAGCCCTACAGCCACATCCACCGGCCCGGCATCGCGGTCGGTGGGCACTGCATCCCGGTCTACCCGCGGCTCTACCTCTGGAACGACCCGGCCGCCACGGTGGTCCGGGCCGCCCGGGAGGCCAACGCGGGGATGCCGTCGTACGCGGTGGACCTGCTCTCCGCGGCCGTCGGTGACCTGACCGGCGTGGGTGTGCTGGTGCTCGGCGCGGCGTACCGGGGCGGGGTCAAGGAGACGGCCTTCTCCGGCGTCTTCCCGACCGTCGAGGAGCTGCGCCGGCGCGGTGCCACGCCGTACGTCTCGGACCCGATGTACAGCGGGGCCGAGCTGACCGCCCTGGGCCTGCCGGTCTGGGACGGCGAGCCGGTCCGCGCGGCGATCGTGCAGGCCGACCACGCCGAGTACCGCGCGCTGACCCCGGCCGACCTGCCGGGCGTCGAGGTGATCGTGGACGGGCGCCGGGTGACCGACCCGGAGCGCCTGCCGGGCGTTCGCCGCGTCGTCATCGGCGGCTGATCCGACCGCAACGCTGAGGCCCCCGGGGAAACCCGGGGGCCTCGCTGCTTCTCAGGGACGCCGCTCGGGGTCCCGGCTGACGATCTCGCCCTTCTCGTCCACCCAGCCCTTCGGGCGGGCCGGGTTGCCGGCGACCAGCTGGTACGGCTGCACGTCCTTGGTCACGACCGAGCCGGCCGCGATCATCGCGTGCTCGCCGACCTCGATGCCGCAGACCAGCGTGGCGTTGGCCCCGATCGAGGCGCCGCGCCGGATCAGGGTCGGCGTGATCGTCCAGTCCGGGTTCTGGGCGCGCGGGCGCAGGTCGTTGGTGAAGACCACGCACGGGCCGACGAAGACCTCGTCCTCGATGGTGACGCCCTGGTAGACCGAGACGTTGTTCTGAATCTTGACGCCGCTGCCGACCACCGCGTTCGCGTCGAGGTAGACGTTGCGCCCGATGACACAGTCCGATCCGACCACGGCGCTGGACCGGACGTGCGCGAGATGCCAGATCTTCGTACCGGCACCGATCCGGGCGCCGTCCTCCACGTCGGCCGAGGGGTGCACGAACGGCGGCCGTTCGTCGGCCGCGTGCTGCTGGGTTTCGGAATTCATGCAGGTAGTGTCGCTGGTCGCCGACACGGAGTCGCAATCGGATCGCCATCTCGTGCTGACCGGTCACGATGTGCCCGGTGCTACCCTTGGCGCCTCCTCGACGTTGTTCACACGGATGGTCTCCGCCCACAAAATGCCGAACTTCCTTAGCGTCATCGTGCCTGCGTGGAACGTGCAGGGCTATCTGACCGAATGTCTGGATTCCGTGCTGCGGCAGCAGCGGACCACCGACGTGGAGCTGGTGGCCGTCGACGACGCGTCGCCGGATCACGGCGGCGAGCTGATCGACGAGCGGGCGGCGCAGGACCAGCGGCTGGTCGCGCTCCACCTGGAGGCCAACGGCGGGCCGGGCGCGGCGCGCAACGCCGGTCTGGAGCGCGCCACCGGCGACTACGTGTGGTTCGTCGACGGCGACGACCGGATCGTCCCCGACGCGCTCGCGGTGATCGAGGCACGGCTCGCCGAGGAGAAACCCGACGTCCTGGTGGTCGGCCTGGCCCGGGAGCGGTGGAACCGCAAGGTGTCGCGCTGGCTCACCCCCGCCGGCACCCGGACCGGCGCCGAGGCGCTGACCGCGGCGCCGCCGCCGCTGGGCGCGCTGGTGATCCGCCGCCAGTTCCTGATCGACGCCGGGATCCGGTTCGAGCGCGGGCTCTACGAGGACGTCGCCTTCGCGTACGCGGTGCTGGCCGCCACCGACAACATCGCGACGCTGGAGCCGGCCTGTTACGTGCGCCGGCTGGACCGGGCGGGATCGCTGCGCTCCGGCCGCTCGACCCGGCACGCGGACGCGGTGACGCAGTACGACCGGGCGCTCAGCCTGCCCGCCGTGGCCGGTGCCGACCCCAGGGTGCGCCGCCGTGCGCTGAACCGCGCGGTCACCGACCTGCTCGCCATCGTGGACAACCGTTCCCTGCTGCCGGACAAGGCCCGGCGCGGGACCTTCCGCAAGGTCTCCGAGCTGCTCCGCAAGCACGAGACGGGTGCGGCGCCCCGGCCCGGTGGCCCGGCCGGCCTGCGGCTGAGGCTGGTCGCCGGCGACTCGTACGCGATCTATCGGGTCCTGCGTGCCGGCCGCAAGCTGACCGGCGGCCTGGTCCGCCGGCCGCGCCGGGCGCTCCGGAAGGGCCTGGTGACGCTGCGCAAGGCGGCGCTGCGGGGTTACTACCACTGGGAGCTGCGGCGCCCGGTCGACGAGAACCTCGCGGTGTACGCGGCGTACTGGTACCGCGGCTACTCCTGCAACCCGGCCGCCATCTACGAGAAGGCCCGGGAGCTCGCCCCGCAGGTCCGTGGCGTCTGGGTGGTCAAGCCGGGCGCCCGGTCCGTGCCGGCGGGCGTGCCGACGGTCGCACCCGGCACCCGGGCCTACTACCGGACCCTCGCCCGGGCGAAGTACATGATCAACAACGCGACCTTCCCGCCCTACGTGGTGAAGCGGCGCGAGCAGATCCAGGTGCAGACCCACCACGGCACGCCGCTCAAGACCATGGGGCTCGACCAGCCGCGGTTCCCCGCCTCGCTGAAGAACTTCAACGTCGAGCGGATGCGCCGCAACCTCGCCAAGTGGGACTTCAGCGTCACCGCCAACCGGCACACCACCCTGCTCTGGGACCGGCAGTTCCCGATCAAGGGGGAGACGCTGGAGACCGGTTACCCGCGCAACGACCGGCTCGCCCTGGCCGGGCCGGACGAGGTCGCCGCGGCCCGCGCCGAGCTCGGCATCGAGCCCGGCGAGCAGGTGGTGCTCTACGCGCCGACGCACCGGGAGTGGCACGCCACGTTCGAGCCGACGCTGGACGTGGACGCCCTCGCCGAGGCGCTCGGCCCGAACGCGCGGATCCTGCTGCGTGGCCACTACTTCTACGACTCGCTGGGTTTCCCGCCGCGGCACCCGCGGGTGCTCGACGTCTCCACGCACCCGTCGGTGGAGACGCTGGCGATCGCGTCCGACGCGCTGATCACCGACTTCTCGTCGGTGATGTTCGACTACGCGGTCCTGGACCGGCCGTTGATCATCTTCGCGCCGGACTGGGAGACCTACAAGGCGGTCCGCGGTGTCTCCTTCGACCTGGAGGCCGAGCACCCGGGCACCTTCGTGCGCACCTTCGAGGAGCTGGTCGACGCGTTCCGCAGCGGTGCGATCGACGACGACACGGCCCGGCAGGCGCGGGCCCGATTCCGGCAGCGGTTCTGTTCGCTGGAGGACGGGCGCGCCGCGGAGCGGGTGGTCCGGCGGGTCTTCCTGAACGAGAAGACGGCCACGCATGGCTGAGCTGGTGCGCGGGCTGGTCAGTGTGATCGTCCCGGTCTACAACGTGGAGGCGTTCCTGCGGGACTGCCTGGACTCGTTGCGGGCGCAGACGTACGCCGACCTGCAAGTGATCATGGTGGACGACGGCTCCACCGACGGCTCGGTGGCGATCGCCGAGGAGTTCGTCGCGGCGGACCCGCGGTTCCGGCTGATCCGCCAGGCCAACGCCGGCCTCAGCGCGGCCCGCAACGCCGGGATGCCCGCCGCGACCGGTGAGTTCCTGGCCTTCGTGGACAGTGACGACCTGCTCGCCGCGCACGCCTACGAACTGCTGGTGGGCGCGCTCGCCGATGGCGCCGACTTCGCCACCGGCGGGGTGCTGCGGCTCAACTCGCGGGGCACGCACAAGGGTTCCCCGCACAAGCACGCCATCATCAAGACCGACCTGGCGGCGCACGTCTCCCGGATGGACAGTCTGCTCGCCGACCGGACGATCTGGAACAAGCTGTTCCGCCGCGACTTCTACGACCGGCACGGGTTCGAGTTCCCGGTCGGCCGGCTCTTCGAGGACGCGCCGGTCACCGTTCCCGCGCACGCGCTGGCGAGCCGGGTCGCGGTGGTGGCCGAGCCGATCTACTTCTGGCGGCAGCGTGAGGGCGCGGTGCTGTCGATCACCCAGACCGGCAAGGACCTGCGCAACATCGTCGACCGGTTCCACTCGATCGACCTGGCCGCACAGACCCTGGCCGCCGCCGGGCAGGACGAGCTGCGCCGGCGCTTCCTGGAGCTGTCGATCGAGGACCAGCTCAGCAACTACTTCAAGTTCCTGCCCTCGGCCTCGCCGGAGTTCCAGGCGAAGTTCATGGAGCTGGCGCGGGCCTACCTCGGGCAGGTCGACAGCGCGGTGGTGGACCGGTTGCCGGTCAAGATCCGCCGGCACTGGAGGCTGATCCGGGACGGCCGGACCGAGGACCTGCTGGAGCTCATCGACCACGGGTTCCGCCTGCGCACGGCCAAGGTGGTCAAGCTCGCCGGTTTGGAAGCGGCCGTGCGTTCGGTCCGCTGGCAGGACGGCAAACTGTTGCTGACCGGCGCGGTCCGGTCGCCGGCCGATCCGGGCAGCCGGGTGGGCCGCCTGAAGCTGTTCTGGGCCTCCGGGCCGGCCGGGACGCGGCGGGTCCCGCTCTGGGCGCGACCGCACCCGGACGGCTTCCAGCTCACCGTCCGGCCCGAGTCGCTGCGCTCCGGCAAGGACTGGCCGAAGGGATCCTGGGCGATCACGGCCGCGCTGACCCACGGGTTCAACCTCCGGCGGACCGCGCTGCGGGTGCCGGCCGGCTGGTCCGAGCCGATGCCGCGCCGCAGTCTGGCCCCGGGCGTGTGGATGCTGCCGGCCCTGGCCCGCAACACCCTGCGGATCTCGGTGGTCAAGGCGGACGGCTGGCTCACCGAGAGCCGGCGGGAGGGCGACGACCTGGTCCTGGTGGGCCGGCTGCGCCGCCCGAAGGACGCCGTACAGATTCGCCTGTCGCGCTCCGCCGTCGTCGCGTGCACCGTGGACGCCGAGGTCACCGCCGAGGGATTCACCGCGCGGATCCCGCTGGACCGGATCGCCTTGGACGTCCGCGACGACAACCACGCCGCCGGCCACTACGCCCAGCGTTTCGCCGTGGAGCTGGTGGCCGGCCGGCCGTCGCGACTGATCGCCGGTGACGGATACCGGGCGTCGCGCACCGCGCACGGCACCGACGAGGTCTACACCGCGACCTCGGCCAGCGGGGCGGTCTCGATCTGCACCCGCCCGCAGGGCCCGGTGGTCACCGGGCTGCGGTGGCGGCCCGACGGCGTCCTGGTGATCAGCGGCGAGAGCGCGGTCCCGGCCGAGGGTGAGCTGCTGCTGCGCCTGCGCGGCCGGCGCAAGGACCTCGGCCTGCCGCTGCGCACCGAGGACGGCCGCTGGGAGGTGGCCGTCGACCCGGCGGCCGTGCCGACGCTCGCCGGCCGGCTGCCGCTGGTCGGTGGCCTCTGGGACCTGACCTTCCGGTCCGCCGGGCGCCACCACGACACGATCATCGGGCTGGACGCCGCAGGCGAGGCGGCCGACAGCCTGCCGCTGGACGGCCCGGAGATCGACGGGGTGCGCGGCCGGGTGCGCTGGGGCGTGAACGAGCGCCCGGTGCTCGAACTGACCGTCCCGGAGACCGGTCCGGAGGAGCACGCCCGGCTGCTCGCCCGGCACTTCCCGCCGGCCGGCCGGGCCGCCCTGCGCGATGTGGTGCTGCTCGACGCCGCGCCGGGCCGGCGGTTCTTCGACGACCCGGCGGCCGTGCTCGCCGAGCTGACCTCCCGCCCGGACGCCCCGCCGGTGCTGTGGACCCTGGACCGCGGCCAGCCGCTGCCGGAGCACGCCGAACCGGTCGCCCTCGGCACCGACGCCTGGTATGCGGCGCTCGCCACCAGCCGCTGGGTGGTCACGAACGACAACCTGCCGCTCTGGTTCCGGCCGGCGCCGGGCCAGGTGGTGCTGCGCCTCGCCGGCGGCTGGCCGGTCGCC
>NZ_JBEZZB010000147.1:0-26533 GCF_040638955.1 Actinoplanes sp. NPDC024001 | reverse complement strand
GGCGAACTCGGTGATCTCCACCTCGGGACGGCATGGGGCAGCCGGACGGCGCTGCGCTGCTGGCCACCGGTGGCGTGCTGGTGCTGACCGGCGCGGTGGCGGTCGCCGCCTACGTCCTGATCGGCCCGGCCACAGGACGGTGACCTGGACGTGTGGCGGCGTCCGCGGTTCAGTCGAACTCCTCCACGTACTCCTCGGCCGGCCCCAGCTCGGGGCGGTCCCGCAACTGCAGGACCGCGCCGAGCTGGTCGGTCTCCAGCACCACGACGGTGTTCTCGCCGGTGTGCAGCAGCGGCGCCGGGCAGTAGAGCGTCACCTGCGGCCCGATGTCCCAGTAACGGCCGAGCAGGAACCCGTTGACCCAGACCAGGCCGTGCACCGAACCGGGCAGCGTGAGGAAGGTGTCGGCGGGCTCGTCGACGTGCACCGTCGCGACGGCGAAGCCCGCGCCGGTGCGGGCTGGTCCGGCGCCGGTGGCCAGGCCCAGGTGTTGCGGGGTCCACTCGGCCAGCGGGATCGGTGTGCTGGTCCAGCCGTGCACGATCCGCCGGTCGACCAGGACCGGACCGAGCAGGCCCTTGTGCTGTCCGACCAGCGGGCCGTAGTTGATGCGGCCCAGGTTCTCGACGAGGATCTCCAGGCGGACGACCGCGCCGGCGCCGCGGATCGGTAGCTCGTGGTTGCCGGCGCCGGTGACGCCGATCGGTACCCCGTCGGCGTACACGATCGCGCGGTCCCGGACGTCGGTCAGCACGATCAGGTGGTCGCCCTCGGGGATCTTCGGGCGTGCGGTGAGCAGCACCATCCCGGCGTCCAGGCCCAGCTGTTCGAAGGTGGCCGGCTGCGGGCCGGCCGGGCCGGGCCCGGCCGCGGCGCTGAGCCCGGCGATCAGGTCAGCGCAGTGCGTCAGGGCCACCTCGGCCGGCGGCAGGGTCGGCTGCCGCTCGCTCACCCGCAGCGGCCCGGTGACGCCGAGCGCCGCACGCATCGCGTGGAACTTGGCGGTGAGCGAGCCGTCCTCGGCGATCGGCGCGTTGGAGTCGTAACTGGTGACGGTGGGCTGCAGCCGGCCCTGGTCGGCGTTGGCGCCGGCCCAGAGCCCGAAATTGGTGCCGCCGTGCGCCATGTAGATGCTCACGCTGCCGCCGTCGGCGACGATCGCCTGGAGGGTGTCTGCCGCGTTGTCCGCATCGCGGACGTGGTGTTTCTCGCCCCAGTGGTCGAACCAGCCGCTCCAGTACTCGGCGACCACGAACGGTTCGCCCGGTCGCCGCCGGGCCAGCAGCTCGCGGGCGGCCTGGGGCTTCGACCCGAGCGTGACGGCGGCCAGCGTGCCCGGGAGGGTCCCGCCGTCGAGCATCAGCTCGGTCGGCCCGTCCGCGGTGAACAGCAGCTCGGTGATGCCGCGTTCGATCAGCGCGGAGCGGTTCCATCGCAGATAGGCATGGTCGTCGCCGTAGCTGCCGTATTCGTTCTCCACCTGGACCGCCACGATCGGCCCGCCGGCGGCGGCCTGCCATCGCGCGAGGCGGGGGACGAGCTCGTCGAACCAGCGCTCGACGGGCGCGGTGAAGGCCGGGTCCGAGCTGCGCAGGGCGACCTTGCGGGCGGTGAGCCAGGCCGGCAGGCCACCGTTGGACCACTCCGCGCAGATGTACGGCCCGGGCCGCACGATGACGTCGAGTCCCTCGGCGCCGGCCAGCTCGATGAACGCCTCGAGGTCGCGCCATCCGTCGAAGCGCGGTGCCCGGTCGGCGCGCGGCTGGTGGAAGTTCCAGGCCACGTAGGTGTCGACGGTGTTGAGGCCGAGGTCGGCCAGCCGGCGGATCCGGTCGCGCCAGAGGTCGGGGTGAACCCGGAAGTAGTGTAACGACCCGGCGAGGATGCGGTGCGCGGCACCGTACCGGTAGAGCTGCTGGTCGCGCCAGCCCAGCGCCGGGCAGGACGGGGGCGACGGCCGTGCGGCGGGCCTCGGCCGAGTCGTCTCGATCATGACCGGAGCTTATGTTATCGATGCCATGACCAACAATGGCGATATGATCGCCTCCATCGGAACGAGGAAGGGCTGCGTGCATGACTGAGGCGACCACCACGCGTAACAGGCAACCGAGCATGGCTGACGTGGCACACGCTGCGGGTGTGTCCGCGCAGACCGTCTCGCGTGCTCTTCGCGGATCGCCCCATGTGAACGCGGAAACCCGCCGGCGCGTGATCGATGCCGTCGAACAGCTGGGATATCGCTACAACAGTGCCCCGAAGGTGCTGGCGTCCGGCCGCAGCTACACGCTCGGACTGGTCCTGCTGCAGGCCGGTGGCTACTACTCGCGGTCAGCGGTCACGGCCGGGGTGGAGGCGGCCGCCGGCCAGGCCGGCTACTCGGTGAGCATCGCGACCATCGCCGAGCTGGACACCGCGCTGATGGAGAAAGCCCTGCTCAAGCTCTCCGACCAGGGTGTCGACGGCATCGTCATCGCGGTCCCGCTGATCTCCGTGACCCAGCGGATGGAGGACATCACCCGCGACATCCCCACCGTCACGGTGGACGGCTCGCGCACCGCCGGTGCCGCCGTGCTCGGCATCGACCAGCAGGAGGCCGGGCGGATCGCCACGCAGCACCTGCTGGACCTGGGCCACCGCCAGGTGTGGCACGTGGCCGGGCCGGACGAGTGGATCGAGGCGCGCCAGCGCCGGCAGGGCTGGCAGGAGTGCCTGGCGGCGGCCGGCATCGACGTGCCGCCGCCGCTGCAGGGTGACTGGTCGCCGGAGTCGGGCTATCGGCAGGGTCGCATCCTCGCCATGATTCCCGAGGTCACGGCCGTCTTCGTGGCCAGCGACGAGATGGCGTTCGGGGTGATCAAGGCGCTGCGCGAGCGGGGCAGATCGGTACCCGAAGACGTGTCGATCGTGAGCGTGGACGACATCGAGCTGGCCGCGTTCTGCCACCCGCCGCTCACCACCGTCCGGCAGGACTTCTACCGCTCCGGGGCGACTGCGGTGGCGGTGCTGCTGGGCTCCGAGCACGACGCCGAGCCGGCGCTGGCGCCGGCGAGCTTGACGATCCGGTCCTCCACCGCGGCGCCGCAGTAGCGCCGAACGGGTCACCTCGCTGTTGATGCATCGATCTTGACTACTCATGTTATCGGTGCCACAGTAACAACGCCTGGCTGAATCGAGGACCTGGAGCCGGCGATTTCGCGTAGCACGGCATTCACGCCTGCAGCGTTGTGCGCGCTCGCCCACGGAGGACATATGTTGAGAAAACCCACCACGCTCGCCGCCGTCGCGGCGGTCGCGCTGAGCCTGCTCGTCGGCTGTTCCAGCGATCAGGACGACGCCGGCGACAAGAAGACGCTCAAGATCGCAGCCTTCGAAGGCGGCTACGGCCGCGACATGTACACCGAGCTCATCGCCGCGTACAAGGCGAAGAACCCCGATCTCGACGTGCAGGTGCAGATCTCGAAGACGCTCGAGGACGAGATCAGCCCGAACATGAAGGCCGGCAAGTTCCCGGACGTCGTGGTCCTGCCGCCGGGCCGTAAGGCAGCATTGTCCGAGACCCTGGTCAAGGACAAGGCTCTCGAGGATCTCACCGGCGTGCTGGACATGACCGTGCCGGGGGAGCAGGCCACGGTGCGGTCCAAGCTCGCCGAAGGGATCATCGGGCTGGGCACCAACCCGTACGGCGACGACAAGACCTACCTGATGCCGATGTTCTACGCGCCGACCGGTCTGGTCTACAACAAGGGCCTGTTCGCGCAGAAGGGCTGGCAGGTCCCGGCCACCTGGGATGAGATGCTCAAGCTCGGCGAGACGGCGAAGGCCGAGGGCATCGCGCTGTTCACCTACCCGACCGCGGGTTACCTCGACTCGTACTTCTATGCCCTGCTCGCCAATGTCGGCGGCAACCAGTTGTTCAACGACGTGATGACCTACAAGGAGGGGGTCTGGCAGACGCCGCAGGCGCGCCAGGTCCTGGAGCTCACCACCAAGCTGCTGGGCTACGCGGCCAAGACCACCGTCGGCTACGCCAATGAGCAGGATTTCACCAAGAACCAGCAGTCGATCCTGAACGACAAGGCGCTGTTCATGCCGAACGGCACCTGGGTCGTCGGTGAGATGAAGGACGCGCCGCGCGCCAAGGGCTTCGAGTGGGGGATGACGCCGCTGCCGGCGGCCACCGCCGGTGGCAAGCGCCACCTGACCACCATCATCGAGTCGGTCTGGGTCCCCACCGGCGCGGAGAACAAGGACGGGGCCAAGGACTTCGTGGCCTATCTGTATTCCGACGAGGCCGCCAAAATCTTCGCCAAGTCCAACGCGATCCAGCCGATCAAGGGCATCGCCTCCAGCGTGACCGGGGAGATCGCCGACTTCTACCAGCTCTACGAGGACCCAGCCATCACCGCGCTGGTCGGTGGATTCGCCAGCACCGCGCCGGTCGAGGGTGTGAGCATCAAGACCACCCTGTTCGACACGGCGAACAGCATCATCAGCGGCGACAAGACCGTCGACCAGTGGCAGACCGCGCTGCACGAGGCCAGCGAGAAGCTGCGGCAGGCGGGCAACTGATGCCCGGCGGCAGCCCGGCGCCCGGGCTGCCGCCGGCCCTTTCCGGCGAGAGCAAGGACCTGTCACGGTGACGACGACCATCACTGAACCCCCGGGCCGCACCGAACGCGCGGCCACCACCACCGCGAAGACGCCGCGCCGCGCCACCTCCGCGCGCCGCCGAGGCGACCGCCGATTCGTCGCAGCCTGCCTGCTCCCGGCACTGGCGCTGTTCCTGCTGTTCATGATCTGGCCGACGCTGAACGTGTTCCGGATGTCGCTCTACACGTGGAGCGGCTTCTCCCCGCAGATGCGTTTCGTGGGCCTGGACAACTTCGCCAAGCTCCTCGACGACGAGCAGTTCCTGCGCGCCTTCCAGAACACCGTGGCGCTGCTGGTCGTGGTGACCGTAGTGACGATGGGCCTGGGACTCGGGCTCGCGGCTCTCATGACCCGGCAGAAACTGCCCGGCCGCAACCTCTACCGGTTCCTGCTCTACATCCCGAACGTGCTGTCCGTCGTGGTCATCGCGGCCATCTTCTCCGCCGTCTACGACCAGGAGAACGGCCTGATCAACGGCACGCTGCGGGCGCTGTCGCTGGACGGTCTGCAGCAGGTGTGGCTGGGTGACCAGAAGCTGGTGCTCTACTCGGTCGCCTTCGCAATGCTCTGGCAGTCGCTCGGCTACTACATGGTCATCTACATGGCGAGCATGGCGAGCATCCCGGAGGAGCTGTACGAAGCCTCCGCGCTCGACGGCGCCTCGGCCGGCCGGCAGTTCTTCGCCGTCACCCTGCCGCTGATCTGGGAGACGCTGCGCACCACGCTGACCTTCTTCATCCTCAGCGCGATCAACCTCAGTTTCGTGCTCGTCCGTGCGATGACCGGCGGCGGCCCGGACGGCGCCTCCGACGTGCTGCTCAACTACATGTACCAGCAGGCGTACACGAACTCGTCGTACGGCTACGGCATGGCCATCGGTGTGGTCGTCTTCGCATTCTCCTTCTTCGTGTCGCTGCTGGTGAGCCGCGCGACCCGGCGTCCGCCCCTCCAGTACTAGAGGACGGTTCCATGTCCACGACCAACAAGTCCGGCGGGGCGCTCACGTCCCTGCTGCTTCTCGGGATCGCCGTCGGCATCGTGATCCCGGTCGGCTGGGTGCTGGTGGCCTCGGTCAAACGCAGGAGCGAGTTCTTCGGCAGCCCGTGGACGCTGCCGGAGGGTCTGCACCTGCAGAACTTCGCGGATGCTTTCGTCACCGCCGGCATGGGCCGCTATTTCGCCACCTCCGTGCTCGTCACGCTGCTCGGCCTGCTGGTCGTGCTGGCGGTCGCGGTGCCGGCGGCGTACGTCGTGGCCCGCTACGAATTCCGTGGCAAGGGCCTCGTCGAGCTGGCGCTGCTGGCCGGCCTGTTCATCAATGTCAACTACATCGTGGTGCCGATCTTCCTGATGCTGGTCGGCTGGGACCGGGCGCTGGTCGACGTCTTCCCGGGCGGGTTCTTCCTGGACAATCCGGCGATGCTGGCGCTGATCTACGCGGCCACCTCGATCCCGTTCACCATCTACCTGCTCGCCGCCTACTTCCGCACGATCCCCGGCGACTACGAAGAGGCGGCGGTGCTGGACGGCGCGTCCCGATTCCGGATCATGACGCGGGTGATGCTGCCGATGGCCCGCCCGGCGGTCACCACGGTGATCCTGTTCAACTTCCTGGCCTACTGGAACGACTACATCATCGCGTTGACGCTGCTGCCCGGCGAAGGCAAGACCCTGCAGGTGGGCCTGCTCAACCTGATGACCGCGCAGAAGGCGGCCGCCGACTACGGCCGGCTCTACGCCGGCATGGTCATCGTCATCGTGCCGGTGCTGCTCGTCTACGCACTGATCCAGCGCCGCCTGATCGAAGGCATGGCCGCCGGCGGCGTCAAGGGCTGAGCCCGGAGGGAACTCTCATGAAGGAATCAAGGCATGGCGTCGCGATCGTCGTCGCACGCATCGTGATCGCGATCAGCTGCGTGGTCACGGTCCTCCTCGCCCGGCCCTCGGTGGGCTGGGGCAATCTCGCGGTGATGCTCGTGGCGCTCGTCGTCCTGCTGGGCCTGCTCGCCGAGTACAACCGGAAATACCGGTGAAGGTAACCATCCCCCACAGATAGGACGCTCTATGCGCCTGTTCCGGTCCTCATTGGTGGCACTGGCCGTCACGGCCGGCGCGATCCTGGTCGCCGCGCCTCCCGCCGCGGCTGCCGCAACCAACTACTACGTCGACTGCTCGGCCACCGCGGCGGGCAACGGAACCCAGGCCAGCCCCTGGAACAGTTTCGCCCCGGTCAACTCCCGCACCTTCACCGCCGGCGACCAGATCCTGATCCGCAGGGGCACGACCTGCGCCGGTCAGCAGCTGTGGCCGAAGGGCTCCGGCAGCGCTGGCGCTCCCAACATCATCGACGCCTACGGCTCCGGCGCCAAGCCGCTCCTGGCCGGCAACGGCGCCGTCGACGACGTGGTCAAGCTCTACAACCAGCAGTACTGGGAGATCCGCAACCTGGAGGTCTCCAACAAAGGTGCGACGGTGGCGGCCCGGCGCGCGGTGCACATCATCCGCGAGAATTCCGGCACCGGCACGTACTACCGGGTAACCGGGATCGACATCCATGACGTCAACGGCGTGCAGAACAAGAAGGACGACAACGCCAGCGCCGGCATCTTCTTCGAGGTGCTCGGCAACAGTGTCGCGACAAAGTTCGACGACGTGCTGATCAACAACAACACCGTCCGGGCTGTGGACCGGTACGGCATCCACTTCTGGACCCGCTGGATGACCCGGCCGGAACTGGCCAACCCGAACTGCGGCACCACCTGTGGCACCTGGCATCCGCAGACGCGGGTCGTGGTGCGCGGCAACACGGTAACCGACATCGGGGGCGACGCAATCGTCGTGCACCACACCCAGGGCTCCCTGGTGGAGCACAACCGGGTGGACGATTTCCGGATGCGGGACACCAACTGTGCCGCCGGCATCTGGGGCTGGAACGTCAACGACACCCTGTTCCAGTTCAACGAGGTCAGCGGTGGCCGTAGCACCTGCGACGGACAGGGTTTCGACCTGGACGAGGGCAACATCCGCACCATCTACCAGTACAACTACAGCCACGACAACGAGGGCGGGTTCCTCCTGCTCTGCAACGGTGGGGGGTCGACCACCAAGGACAACATCGTGCGCTACAACATCAGCCAGAACGACCGCGGCCAGATCTTCGACCTGATCTGCGGCAAGATCACGAACACCAAGATCTACAACAACGTCTTCTACGTCGGCCAGCCCGCCCAGATCATCAACAACACGAACGGATCGGCCGGCGCGAACGCCGAGTTCTACAACAACATCTTCTATGTGACCAGCACTCAGGCCGGCTACAGCAACGCCGGGTCGCTGTTGTACCAGGCGAACGTCTTCTACGGCCAGCATCCCGCCGGCGAGCCCGCCGATCCGGCGAAGATCACGGCCGACCCGCTGCTGGTCTCGCCCGGCACCGCCACCTCGATCAGCGATGCCGGCGGCTACCGGCTGCGGGCCGGCTCCCCGGCGCTGGCGAGCGGTCAGGTCATTCCCGCGCCGGGCACCCGGGACTACTTCGGGGGTACGGTCACCGCGGGATGCCGTCCCGACCGGGGCGCCCACCAGTTGACCACCACCTGCACGCCCGGCGCCGGACTCATCCCGCGTGACCGCTGGTCCGTGCGCTACGTGGACAGTCAGGAGACGGCCGCCGAGAACGGGTCCGCCGCCAACGTCTTCGACGGCAACCTCGGCACGATCTGGCACACCAAGTACACCGGCGGCTCCGACCCAGTGCCGCACGAGATTCAGATCAACCTCGGGTCGAGCTACTCCGTTTCGGGCCTGCGCTACCTGCCCCGCCAGGACGGCGGCGCCGGTGCGGTCAACGGGCGCATTGGCCGGTACGAGGTGTACGTCAGCACCGACGGGGTCAACTGGGGCACGGCCGTGGCCACCGGCACGTTCACCAACGACGCCGGTCAGAAGGAGGTCCGGTTCACCGCGAGAACCGGGCAGTACCTGCGGCTGCGTGCACTCAGCGAAGTCAACGGCAACCCGTGGACCTCGGCCGCGGAGATCTACGCCCTGAGCTGACGGCGCGGGACGGCAAGCATGGGGTGCTCGCGCTCGCGTGGCACCCCATCGCCCCATGTGCGTCTCCGCCCAGTTCTTGATCGCGACCATGACCGGAAACAGTTCATGGCAGACGGGATGAGTTCGTAGTCGACGCGGAGCGATACCGAGGCCGTGACCGTGACCGTGCGAGTGACCAGGCCGTCGCGCTCCAGCGTGCGCAGGGTCTGGTACGACAGCAGCAGTTCCTTGAGGCAGAGTCTTCGCTGGTAGTGGCTTGTTCTGGCTCTGTGCTGGTGCCGGCGGCGCCATCGTGACCATCGATCGATGAAGTCGTGGGTGCGGCGGACATTGATCAGGTGTGCCAGCAGACGTCGGGTCTCGTTGAGGGCGAGGGCGATGAGCCCGTCTCCGGGCGGTCGCCTTTCCCGCTGTGGTGGCGGTGACGGCGAGGAGCGCGTGGGCGAGCATTGCCAGGGTGATGTGCCGGTACCAGGCGTTGTAACGGCGGACCTGGTACTCGTCGAGGCCGACCTGGCCCTTCGCCGTCTGGAAGCATTCCTCGATGGCCCAGCGACTACCCGCGATCTTGATGAGCTGCTCGTCGGCAGTGTTGTCGGACCCGTAACACAAGTAATAGGCACGCTCAACGGGTTGGTGATGCTGCGGCGCACGAGCAGCCAGCGCTGGTAGCCGTGGTCGGCGGTGCCGGTGTCGGGCAAGGTCGCCGCAGCCCAGTCATAGAGGCGCTCGCCTTTAAGCAGCTCCACTGCACAGCCGGAGGCCTTCATCTGTTCACAAGATCCGTTGCCGATCGTCAGATCGAGTGGTCACACTTGCTCGACCAACGTCCCCGGACATCACAACTAGGTGAGCATCTTCTGGCTGACGCCGGCGATACGGTTGGCGAGTTCGCTGTGCCGCTGCGGACCGTCGCGAGGGCTCTGGGAGCACCAGTGCGACCCACTTGTCGGTGAGCCTGCTCAGCAGATCGCGGGTCGGGCACCGTTCCGGGAACGCGTCGTAGTTATGCGGCCGGGCGTTTCCGAGTTCCTACATGGCGGGGGTCCAAGCTTGTTGATCTATCCTCCACGGAATGCATTTGTCTGCTGATGGATATCGGTGGGAGACCGCCCGCGGCGGCCGGATCCCACCTGGCGCGGTGCCGCACGGCTACGAGGCGGACGGCGAGCCGCTGTGGGTGTGCCGCGTCCGGATGTACGGCGGCGTGCACCCGGGCAAGGTCCGGCCGGCCTTCGGCGCGGCCCAGGTCACCTGGGGTGGTAAGGAGGTCAGCGTCGACGAGTACGAGGTACTGATGGATCGCGGTGCCTGGGGCATCGCGTCCGGCGGCGCGGTGCCCGCGGACGCGTTCGCGGCGGGCCGTGAACGCGGCGGCGAGCCGCTCTACGTCGCCCGTGCGGCAATCGCGCCCGGCACGCTGCACATCGGCAAGGTGCGTCCGGCCTTCGGCGCCGCCAGCATCGGATACGGCAACGGCGAGCACACCGTTCATTCGTACGAGGTACTGCTGCACCCGGCGTCTCCTGCGCCGGAGGCGGTGCGCCGTGCCGGGGTCCAGATGGAACCGACCTACGCCGACTTCGGCACCGAGCCGCCACGTACCGGGAACCTCACGATCATCGGCGTTGAACGGTCCTCCGCTGCGGGCGACCATCTGGCCATCGGCGCCGGCGGGTCGGTCGAGCTGGAGTTCGACGTACCTGATCCGGCGATCGTCCGGGAGGCCTGCGTCGCCCTGCGGGCGCTCGCGTCGATGCTGTTCCGCGAGCCCGGATACGCCCCGCTCACCGTTCGCCTCAACGGCAGACTGCTGGCCGACCGGCTGCGGATCCCGAACGGTGGTGGCCTCCCGCAGCGACTGGTCTTCGCGGTTCCGGCCGAGGACCTGGTCGCCGGCCGGAACACGTTACGGATCGAGAGCGGTGACGACGCCCGGAGCATGCTGTGGTTGTACCGGGTGACGATCGACCCGATGCACGCACACGATCAGGCGAACCTGACCCTCGAACGGCAGGCGATCGCCGAGCCCGTGCTGCGCTACGCGACCGACTTCGGCGAGGCCACCATCTTCATCGACCGCGGCGAGCAGGCCGTCCTCGACCAGGTGTCCTGGGCGGATACGTCCGGCACCGAGTATGCGATCACGTTCGAGCAGCAGCAGGCCGCCTTCTACGGCTGGAGCCGCCAGCCGGGGGAGGGGCCGAGGGAGTTCCGCGGCCGGCTGATCGAGCGCCGCCCCGCGGTCAAGGAAGCCCGGCGGTTCTCCGCGGAGGAGGGCTGGAGCGGTGGCTGGCACCGGTGCGGTGACCTGCTCCTCTCTGTTGGGATGCTCGGCCGCCCGATCACCAGGTTGAGCTGGCGCAACGCCCGTGGCGACAACGCCACGGTCGCCTTCGGCGACGGCGGATTCCTGGGCACCTACCAGCGGGCAGGGGAGGGCCCCATCGGCTACCGCGGCCGGCCGGCGTAGAGGTGACTCTGCTTGGCCCGCAGGCTGGCTTTGACGGTGTTCTGGCCCGGGACAGCCGCCGTCTGGCCATGACGGTGCACAACCGTCATGGCCCGCCAAACCGCAGCGCCTGGACATCCTGGCACTGCTGCGGGCGGCTGAGTAGCCGGTGACCGATCCGGCCCGGTAGCTGGGAATGTGCCAGCCAGGGGCGTCCGAACATCTGCGGCTGCTGCGGGATGTGGGGCTGTGCGGGTCCGTGAAGCGGGCAAGCAGCTCCTCAACAGGTTGGACGCTCGCGGGCTGCGGCCGATCCACGACTGGGTCGGCCGGGTTCTAGCTTGAGTTTTAACCGGGAGTATCACCCGTCGTTTCTCGAAGCGTTCGCAGGCAGCACCACCAACCTGGCGACGCGATCCGCCCGAGCAGTGTTGGCGATCGCGTCGACGCCATCCGCCGGCGCCCGGTTGACGAAAGCCCGGATTGCGGCCGCGCTGCGCCGAGCCGGCCGACAACGCGGTATCGACACGGCCGCCGCCGACCTGAAGCAAGCGCTCCGACGGTCCCAGCTCCGACAGCCGCCGCTGGTCGAGCAGGCCATGGGCGTTCAAGCCGTGGCGCTGCTCGCCACCTTGAACACCGCATGCGACAACGTCGACCGGCTCGCCGAGGCAGTCACGGCGGCACTCCACCAGCACCCCGACTACGAGATCCTTGTCAGCTTCCCGGGGCTCAGCGAGACGGGTGCCGCCCGGGTGCTGGCAGAGATCGGTGACGACCGAGCCCGATTCAGCGACGCGCGTGCGTTGAAGGCCTACGCCGGTTCGGCACCTGTCACGAGGGCATCGGGCCGCAGCATCTCGATCACCCATCGGCGGATCAAGAACGACCGGTTGGCCGCTGCCGGTTTCGTCTGGAGCTTCATGGCCATCACAAACCATCCACCAGCGCGGGGCCAAGGCCAGCCGCATGCAAGACGGCCCACGGGCTCAGACCACCCGTGAACGCTGGCACCAGCTCCACGGCCGACCCCTGTCGAGAGCACCAGCGCCGCCGCCGAGAGAGCGCCGGAGCCGATCTTGGTACGGACCTCCGAACAGCGACGCGACACGTGGCAGCGCGAAGCTACGCCCGGGCGGGCACCTGCGGTGTGCATGAACGTTGCATCCGGGATGCAAGGATGACGGCATCAGTAGTCCGAGAACCGGAGTGGGACGTGAATCAGCAAGAGCGGTGGCACCGGCTGCTGGAGATGGTGTCGGCCGCGGGTCGGCTCGACATCGAGTCCAGTGCCCGGGAACTGGGGGTTAGCACGGCGACCGTCCGCCGCGACTTCGACGAGCTGGCGAGTCAGCAGCTGGTCACCCGTACCCGTGGCGGCGTCCTCGCCAGCAGCGTCTCCTACGACCTTCCGTTGCGCTACAAGGCGGTTCGGCAAGCGCCGGAGAAGCACCGTATCGCCGAGGCCGCCGCGGCGCTGATCCCGGCCGGTGCGACCGTGGGGCTCAACGGCGGTACGACGACGACCGAAGTGGCCCGGGCGCTTGCGCTGCGTACCGACGGGGAGGGGCAGGTACCGGCGGTCACGGTGGTGACCAATGCGCTCAACATCGGCAATGAGCTGATCGTGCGCCCGCACATCCGGGTGGTGCTGACCGGCGGTACGGCCCGTCCGCAGTCGTACGAGTTGGTGGGCCGGATCGCCGAGACGATGCTGGCGTCGGTGGCCCTGGATCTGGTCGTGCTGGGTGTGGATGCGATCGATCACCAACACGGCGCCAGCGCACACCATGACGGTGAGGCGGCCATCAATCAGGTCATGGTGACCAGCGCGGCCCGCACGATCGTGGTGGCCGACTCCTCGAAGATCGGTCGGCGGAGTTTCAACCGGATCTGTCCGTTGGGCAACGTCGATACCTTGATCACCGACAAGGCGGCGGATCAGGATCAGATTTCGCTCATCGAGCAGGCTGGTGTGAACGTCGTACAGGTCTGATCCGGTCCGGTCTGATCCGGTCCGGCGGGCCTCGGCGGCGGTGACCCGCTCGCCATCCGGTAGCAAGCATGCGGGAGGCGGCCCACCGGTGCGTCGCTGAACGCTCTGTTCGAGCAGCGAGGCCGGGACCGCGGCTGCGCCGCGCCCGGCTCCTGTGCAAGATTCTGCAATTTTCACTGCGCTACCAATCGAGATCTTACTTGACGGAGCATCAGGCTGCTCCTATCGTCTGCAACATCTTGATTGAATCACCCTTCCTGGAGACAAAAAATTTCACGCACCCTTGACTGAAAGAGGCAGTTATGACTCGACGTTTGGCCGCGGCCCTCGTCGCCGCGACCGCGGCGGTCCTCACGATGGCCGCCTGTGGCTCCTCCGACGACTCGACGTCTGACGGCACGATCACCCTCAAGCTCGTCGGTGCCGACTACGGCACCGGGCCGGCCGACACCACGCAGAAGTACTGGCAGCAGATCGCCGACGAGTTCCACAAGCAGAACCCCTCGATCACCGTCGAGGTCACGACCATCAACTGGACCGACTACGACACCAAGGTCAAGACGCAGCTGCAGAACAAGGACTACCCGGACGTCCTGCAAGGCGTGTTCTACCCGCAGTACGCGACCAACGGCCTGGTCGCCCCGCTGTCCGAGATTCTGTCTAAACCCGACATCGGCACCTCGACCTTCAAAGAGGCCTTCAGCGTCGACGGCGTCCAGTACGCCGCGCCCTTCGTCACCTCCGCCCGGGCCATGTACTACAACAAGAAGGCCTTCGCCGAGGCCGGCATCGCCAAGCCGCCGACCACGTGGGCCGAGCTGGAGACCGCCGCCAAGGCGCTCAAGGCCAAGGGCTACATCGGGTACGCGTTGCCGCTGGGCCCCGAGGAGGCGCAAGCCGAGTCCACCCTCTGGATGCTCGGCAACGGCGGCGGCTGGAAGAACGGCGACAGCTACGCCATCAACAGCCCGCAGAACGTCGAGACCTTCACGTTCCTCAAGAACCTCGTCAACTCCGGCCTCACCCAGCCCAACCCAGCCACCTACGACCGCACCGCCAACGCGGCCGCCGACTTCGCCGCGGGCAAGGTCGGGATGGAGTTCAACGGGCCGTTCCTGACCGCCACCATCGCCTCGGCCGGCAAACTCGCCGAGACCGACTACGCGACCGCGCCGGTGCCCGGCCGCACCGGACCCGTCGATCAGACCCTCGGCGTGGCGGACGCCATCCAAGCCTTCAAGACCGACGACGCCGACAAGGCTGCGGCGATCAAGAAGTTCCTGGACTTCGCGCTCACCGACGAGCACCAGCTGGCCTTCGCCAAGCAGTACGCCCTGCTGCCGGGCACCCAGTCTGCCCTCGACAGCCTCAAGGGCGACCCGGTCCTGGGCACCTTCGCCGAGTTGCTGCCGCAGACCGTGCAGTTCCCCAGCGACGAGAAGTGGACGGCGGCCGTGCTGCCCGCCGTCAAGAAGAACATCGGCCTCGCCGTGACCGACGACCCGGCTCGTGTCCTGGGCGATCTGCAGGCCAAGGCAACCGCGGGCCGCTGACCCGCCGCCTGCGGAAACCGCGGTGACGCGCGTGCCGGAAAGCGCGCGTGTCACGCCCCAGCCCGGATAGGACCCCGATGCCAGAAACTGAGACGCAGCCGCCCCCAGCCGTGATCCGCACGTCGCCAACCGGCGCGCCCGGCGGCACCCGCCGCCAGCGCCCCACGCTGACACCCCTGCTCTGGATCGGGCCGGCGGTCTTGCTGATCGCCGGTGTGGTCCTCCTCCCCGTGGTGCTCATGTTCCGCACCGCTTTCCACCACATCGACGCGATCGGCTTCGACCACGGCTGGGTCGGCACCGACAACTTCGAGGCGCTGCTGCGCGAACCGGCTTTCGGTGCGATCGTCTGGCGGACCGTCGTGTGGGTGGTAGCCGTGGTGACCCTCACCATGATCTGCTCGCTCGCCCTCGCCCAGCTGTTCCACCAGAACTTCCCCGGCCGCCGGATCGCCCGCTGGGCTCTCATCGCACCCTGGGCGGCGTCGGTGTTCATGACCGCCGTCGTGTTCCGCTGGATGCTCGACGCCCGCTCCGGCGTGATCAACGTCTTCCTGAACGACATCGGCCTGCTGCCCGAACTCGGCACCGCGCAGGCCGACTGGCTCGGCCGGCCTTCCGTGGCGCTGTGGTGGATGGTCGGGGTGGCGGTGTTCGTCTCCATTCCGTTCACCACCTACACGATCCTCGCCGGCCTGCAGAGCATCCCGGGCGACGTCTACGAGGCGGCCTACCTGGACGGCGCGCGGACGTGGCGCACCTACCGCTCGATCACCCTGCCTCTACTGCGACCGGCGCTGCTGGTAGCGGTCCTGATCAACATCATGAACGTCTTCAACAGCTTCCCCATCATCTGGGCGATGACCGCCGGGGGACCGGGTGACCAGACCGCCACCACAACGGTCTTCATGTACCAGCTGAAGTCGTCCTCGATCGCCGAGTCCGCCGCCATGTCGGTCGTGAACTTCGGCATCGTCATCGTGCTCGTCGGCCTGTTCCTGCGGGCGAGCCACGGGAAATCGCAGGTGCAGTCATGACCGTTGTCATGGTGACCCGGCCGGCGCGCCGGCTCCCCGGCCGTAAGATCATTCTGGCCGTCGCGGCGTACGCCGTCGCCGCGATCTTCCTCCTGCCGTACCTACAGATGGTGGTCGCCGCGGCGCGTCCCAGCGACGAGCTGAAGGACCCGAACTATCTCCCGTCCCGCTTCGAGTGGTCCAACTTCGTCACGCTCTGGTCCAGCGGCCTGGGCACGAACCTGTGGGTGAGCCTGCAGGTCGCGGCCGGTGCGACCGTCCTGGTGATGCTGGTGGCTCTGCCCGCGGCGTACTACACCGCACGTCACCGGTTCCGCGGCCGTACCGTGTTCCTCCTGCTCGTTCTGGTCACCCAGATGTTTCAGCCCACCGCGATGCTGGTCGGCATCTACCGCGAGTTCGTGGCGCTCGGCCTCACCAACTCGGTCCTGGGCCTGGTCCTGGTGAACGCCGGCTTCAACCTCGCCTTCGCGACCTGGATCCTCAACGCCTACATCTCCTCCATCCCGGTCGAGCTGGAGGAGGCCGCCACGGTGGACGGCGCCGGCAAGCTGGGCGCGCTGATGCGCGTCACGCTCCCGCTCGCCTGGCCCGGCATCGTCACCGCGCTCATCTTCACCTTCATCGCGGCCTGGAACGAGTTCGTCGTGGCGCTGATCCTCACCTCGGACCCGGAGAAGCAACCGCTGACCGTGGTGCTCGACAGCTTCCTCGGCGGCTACCAGATCGATTGGGGTCATCTGTTCGCCGCCTCCGTGGTGGCCACGGTGCCGGTGATCATCCTGTTCGCGCTGATCGAACGCAAGGTCGTCGGAGGCCTGACCGCCGGGGCGGTCAAGTGAGCACGGAAGCCGACGGCGGCCTGATCGTCGCGGTGTCGCTCAACCCTGCCCTGGACCTCACCTACACCGTGCCGGCGCTGGTGCCTGGCACTTCGCACCGGGTGACGGAGGTGGTGACCCGCGCCGGGGGCAAAGGGGTGAACGTCGCCCGGGTCCTGCGTCAGTTGGGCGCACCCACCCTGGTGCTGGGACTGGCCGGCGGTGCCGCTGGCAGGCACATCGAGGCCGAACTCAGCGCCGCGGACATTCCGGCTCACTTCACCGGGCTCGCCGCCGAGACCCGCCGGACGGTGACGGTCGCCGCCGGGGACGTGGCGACGGTCCTCAACGAACCCGGGCCGGTGGTCACCGCGGCAGAGTGGGCGACGTTCCAGGAGGCCTTCGCACGGCACGTCCGGCGGGCGCGGGTGGTGGTGCTGTCCGGCAGCCGGCCGCCGGGAGTTCCCGAGACGGCGTACGCCGTGCTGACCACCGTCGCCCGCTCAGCCGGAGCCGAGGTGATCGTGGACACCGAGGGTTCCGCCCTGCGGCACGCCCTGACTGCGGCGCCGGCGGTCGCGAAACCGAACGCGCACGAGGTCGCCGATCTGCTCGGCCGGCCGGTCACCACCTGCGACGACGCCCTGGCGGCCGCGCACCTGCTCGTCCGGCTGGGCGCGCGCGCCGGTGTGGTCTCCCTCGGCGCGGACGGTTTCGTGTCCGTGAGCAGCACCGGTGCCCACCACGTCCGCGCCGGCGAACACGTGGCCGGCAACCCGACCGGTGCCGGGGACGCCCTGGCCGCCGCGCTCGCCTACGGCCTGGCCGGCCGGGCGCCGGTGCCGCAGGTGCTGGCCCTGGGCGCGGCCGTCTCGGCGGCCGCCGTTGCCTGCCCGTGGGCGGGCGCCTACGACGACGCCGTGGCCGACCGGCTGATGCCGGCGATCACGGTCGAAACACTGAAATCGCACCACGCCGAAGGAAAGCAGGAAACGTGTCTCACATCGCCACCGAACTGGCGTCTCAGCCCACGACCTGGCGCCGCGCCGCGGAACTGATCGCCCGGTCACCAGCGGCGCTGCCCCGGCCAGGCGAGCGGGTGGCCGTCGTCGGCTGCGGAACTTCGTACTTCATGGCCCGGAGCTTCGCGGTGCTGCGCGAATCGGCCGGTCAGGGTGAGACCGACGCCTTCGCGGCCTCCGAGTTCCCCGGGCACCGCGACTACGACCGGGTCATCGCGATCACCCGCTCCGGCACCACGACGGAGATCCTCGACCTGCTCGGGCGCCGCCCGGCCGGCACCCGGTCCACGGTGATCACCACCAGCGCCGACCAGCCGGCGGCCCAGCTCGCCACCGACTGCGTGATCCTCGACTTCGCTGACGAGCAGTCCGTGGTGCAGACCCGGTTCGCCACCACCGCGCTGGCGGCCTGGCGCGCGGGCCTCGGCGAGAACCTGACTCCGGTGAGCGTCGAGGCGCAGATCCTGCTGGACGCCCCCCTCAATCCCGCGCTGGCCGGCCGCGAGCAGTTCACCTTCCTGGGCACCGGCTGGACCGTGGGCGTGGCACACGAGGCGGCGCTGAAACTGCGGGAGGCGGCACAGGCCTGGACCGAGTCGTACCCGGCGATGGAGTTCCGGCACGGCCCGATCAGCGTGGTGGACCACCGCTCCGTCGTGTGGATCTTCGGCCCGACGGTGCCGGGGCTGCGCGCGGACCTCGAGGCCACCGGCGCCCTGGTGGTGGACAACGACGTCGACGCCATGGCCGACCTCACCACCGCCCAGCGGCTCGCCGTCGCCCTCGCGGAGCGCCGCGGGCTGGACCCGGACCGTCCCCGGCTGCTCTCCCGCGCCGTCGTCCTGCCCGCCGCGTCCGCCTGAGGAGCCTCGATGACCCTCGTGACCACCGCGGAGCTGGTGTCGGCGGCGAGCGCGGCCGGTACCGGTGTGCTAGCGCTCAACGTGATCACCATCGAGCACGCCCAGGCAATCGCGGCGGCGGCGGAGCGTGCCGGCCGGCCGGCGATCTTGCAGATCAGTCAGAACGCGGCGCGCTACCACGGCGGTGTGTCGGCCATCGCCGCGGCGACTGCCGACATCGCGCACCAGGCGCGGGCCCGGCTCGCCCTGCACCTGGATCACGTCGACGACATGGCGCTGCTGCGGCAGGCCCCGTCCACCGGCTTCAGCTCGGTGATGGTCGACGCGTCCGCGTTGCCGTACGCCGACAACGTGGCCACCACCCGGCAAGCCGCCGAGTGGGCTCACCAGCAGGGGTTGTGGGTGGAGGCCGAACTCGGCTACGTCGGCGGCAAACCGGACGCGCCGGCCAGCGCCCACGGCGCCGGAGTGCGCACCGATCCCGGCGAGGCGGCTCAGTACGTGGCCGAGACCGGCGTCGACGCGCTCGCGGTCGCCGTGGGCAGCTCGCACGCCATGGCGGAACGGACGGCGTCACTGGATCTCGATCTGGTGACCGCGATCCGCGACGCCGTGCCGGTGCCCCTGGTCCTGCACGGCTCCTCCGGTGTGCCCCTGGAGCAGATCCGCGCCGCCACCGGCCGCGGCATCGTGAAGATCAACATCGGTACGGCTCTCAACGTCGCGTTCACCGATGCGGTCCGGGAGACGGTGCCGCTGTCGCGCGACCCGCGCCGCTATCTCGCCGCCGGCCGTGACGCGATGACCGAGGTGGTCACCGGTCTGCTCGAGCTGTGGCCCTCGGCGAAGTAGCCGTCCTCCGTTCTTCTTGCCGGTCCGGCGCCCACCTCGGGCACCGGGCCGACATCGGAATGTTAGGCGTAACATAAGTCCTCGAACGAGCATTTCAGCAGTTCATTGACATTTATATAGGTCAAACTCCATAGTGTTCATGGCATTCATGTTACCGATGCCGCAACGGGGGTCCCCGGGATCGTTCACACGGAAGGCAGCCGCCATGAAAGCTGGACGAAGACTGCTGACAACCGCACTGACCGCCCTCATCTCATCCGGCGCGCTGCACGCACCGGCGCCCGCAGCCGCCGCACCGTCCTACACCGTCGTCGTCGGCGCGAAAGGCTCCTGGACGCGCCCGGACGACACACCCGCCACGCCGTACATCGACAAGGACGGCACGTTCTACTACCAGCAGTCCCACTCGCTCTACGGCGCCGCCGACGATCGGGCCTGGAGCTTCTACACCGGCGCCGACTTCGACTCGGCCGTCCGCTCCAGTGCGCTCAGCGACGTGCCGACCAACCGGAACACCACGGCCTTCTGCAACAACAGCCCGACCGGCGTCGAGTCCACCTACGCACCCAGTGGATCGGGGTACGCGCAGCGCAACTACTGCGTCCTGTCCGGGGTGTGGGTCGATCCGGACACCGGCCACTGGTACGGCCTGGTCCACAACGAGTTCACCCCCCAGCCGTTCGGTGACGGCCTGCACTACGACGGCATCGACTACGCCGTCTCCACCGATCAGGGCCGGACCTGGACCATCAGAAGTCACGTGCTGACCTCGCCGTACAGCACCAAGCGCGGCGACACCACGGCGTTCCCACAGCAGACCTACCACTACGGCGACGGCGATCAGCGCCTGTTCGTCGACGCTGCCTCGGGCTACTTCTACGCCTTCTACGGCTCACGCATCGTGGACAAGAACGGCGGCTGGAAAGCGTTCTACGCCCACGTGGCCCGCGCACCCATCTCCGGCAAGATGGCACCGGGGTCCTGGCGCAAGTGGTACGACGGGGCCTGGTCGCAGCCCGGCATCGGCGGCAAGGAAAGCAACCTGGTGCCGGTCAGCGCGGCCAACTCGACCGGCTACACGCCGGTCGGCAAGGAGTACAACCCGGCCAACACGGGGACCACCGATCAGCAGGTGGCCGCCGGCAAGACGCCGCCCACCTCGCCGCTGTTCGTCATGAACATCACCTACAGCGCGTACCTGGGCCTGTATCTCGGCACGCCCCAGGTCGTCGACCAGTCCGGTAACGCACCCCAGGAGATCTACGCCACCAGCGATCTGAACACCCAGCGGTGGACGCTGCTCGGCGACACCGGGAACTACCGCAACGCCTCCTGGTACCGCTGGTTCCTCGACAGCGTCAACAAGACCAGCTCGACGATCGTCGGGAAGTCCTTCCGCTCGTACTGCTCGTTCGGCTGTTCCGGCGGCGCGTCCGGCGAGTACATCGACCTGACCGTGGACAGCTCGGCTCCCGCCGCCGCACCGTTCGACCCGGCTCGGACGTACCGGATCGCCGGTCAGCAGGGCCGCGTGCTGGCGCAGGTCGGCGGCACCACCGGCACCACCTCGCTGCCCGCCGCCACCGGCACCGGCCTGGACGCCTGGGTGTTCACCGGGAACGGCGACGGGTCCTACCGCATCGCCAACGCCGCCACCGGCCAGCTGCTCGGCGTCGCCACCACACCGGCCGCGCGGGCCTGGGGCACCCCGCTCACCGTCGCCGCGCCCGGCGCGGCAGCGCCGCCGGTCAGCCGGCAGTGGTTCATCGTTCCCAACACCGCCCCGGCCGGCACCTACCGGCTGGTGAACCGCTACAGCGGTCTGGTCATCGGCCTGTCCGCCACCGCCGGCCGGCTCGCGGAGACCACACCGGTGCGCGCGTGGACCGACACCAGCGGCAGCGCCGTCGGCGCGGGACGCAGCGCGGGCGAGCAAACCCTGAGCGTCATGGCGGTGGGCACGGCGCCCGGCGACCCGCTGAGCGGCTCGCGCACGCTCACCGCCGCTGGCAAGGCCCTCGACAACCCGGGCCACAGCACCACCGCCGGCACCCAGCTCATCACGTACGCCGGCAACGGCGGACCGAACCAGCGCTGGACGCTCACCCGGCAGAGTGACGGCACCTACTCACTGGCCAACCTCGAATCCGGCCTGTGCGCTGACGTCGCGGACGGATCCACCGCCGCCGGAGCCCGCGTCATCCAGTGGCCCTGCACCGCGGGAGCGAACCAGCGATGGCGCTTCACCCGCCTGGCCGACGGCACCTACACCGTCGCCTCGGCCGGCAGCGGTCTGCTGCTCACCACCGCATCGTCCGCCGACGGTGCCCTGGTCACCCAGCAGCGCGACACCGGAGCCGTCCTGCAGCGGTGGACGGTCAGCTGACCCGTCGGCCGTCCCACACGAAAGGCGACAGATGCACCTTTCTCGCGTCCTCCGGGCGGCGGCTGTACCGATCGTGGCCGCCGCGCTCGCCCTCCACGCACCCGCGCCCGCCCAGGCTGCTCCGACCCAGGTCTTCACCAACGTGGTGCCCAGGCCGGCCACCGTCACCGCCAACCCGAACGTCTCCTACACCGTGACGTCGGCAACCAGTATCTACACCTGGGCGGGCAACGCCGCGGCCGGCGCCGTCGGCACCTACCTGGCCGGCATCATGCGACCGTCGACCGGCTTCCCGCTGCCGCTGTCCACCACCTCGAACACCGCCCAGACCGGCGGCATCGCCCTGGTGCTCGGTGGCGCCCCGGCCTCAGTGGGCGCCGGCGGCTACCAGCTCGACGTCACCACCACCGGCGTGATCATCCGGGCGCAGCAGCCGGCCGGCCTGTTCGCCGGGGTGCAGTCACTGCGCCAGATCCTGCCGCCGCAGATCGAGGCACGCTCCACCCAGACCGGCCCGTGGGTGATCCCCGGCGGGCAGATGATCGACCAGCCGCGGTTCGGCTACCGCGGCGCCATGCTCGACGTCGCCCGGCACTTCTTCACCGTCGCCGAGGTGAAGCGCTACATCGACCACCTGGCGCTCTACAAGATGAACCACCTGCACCTGCACCTGACCGACGACCAGGGCTGGCGCATCGAGATCACCGGCTATCCGAACCTGGTGACGACCGGAGCCGCTACCTCGGCCGGCGGATGGCCGGGCGGGTACTACACCCAGGCGCAGTACCGGGAGATCGTCGCGTACGCGAGCTCCCGCTACATCACCGTGGTTCCCGAGATCGACATGCCCGGGCACATGAACGCCGCGCTGGCGTCGTACCCGTCGCTCAACTGTGACGGCGTCGCGCCGCCCCCGTACACCGGCACCGGGGTGGGGTTCAGCAGTCTGTGCCTGACCGATCCGGACACCAAACCGTTCGCCGAGGCCGTCATCAGCCAGCTCGCCGCCCTGACCCCGGGTCCGTACCTGCACATCGGCGGGGACGAGGCGTGGAGCACCCCGGAGGACCAGTACGTCAGCTTCCTCGACTGGGCCCAGCAGACCGTGGTGAAGTACGGCAAGGTCCCGGTCGGCTGGCACGACCTCGGCAAGGCGCCGATGCAGCCGGGCGCCATGCTGCAGTACTGGGGCACGGCCACCTCCGACAGCCTGGTCACCGCGGCCGCCGCGGCCGGGCACGGCATCATCATGTCGCCCGCCAACCGCGCCTACGCCGACATGAAGTACTCCGGGTCGACGGTGATCGGGCTGGACTGGGCGGGCACCATCAGTGTGCAGCGGGCCTACGACTGGGATCCGGCAGCGCACATGACCGGCGTGCCGGCCGCGGCGATCCGCGGCGTCGAGGCGCCGCTGTGGACGGAGTCGGTGACCACCGCGCAGGACGTGGACTACCTGACGTTCCCGCGCATCCCGGCCTACGCCGAGCTCGGCTGGTCGCCGCGGTCCACGCACGACTGGGCCTCCTTCCGCACCCGGCTGGCCGCGCAGGGCCCGCGCTGGGAGCAACTCGGCATCCGCTACCACCGCTCGGCGGAGATCGCCTGGCCCACCGCGGGCGGCACGGCCGGCCCGGCCGGGCCCATCCGCTCCGCGGCGACCGGCAAGTGCGTCGACGTGGAGGGCGGCCGGTCCACCGACGGGGCACCGATCATCCTGTACGGCTGTCACGGGCAGGCGCCGCAACAGCTGACCCTGCACGACGACGGCACCATCCGGGCCTTCGGCAAGTGCCTCGACATCACCGGCGGGGCGAGCGCCGACGGAACCCCGCTCGTGCTGTGGACCTGCAACGGCCAACCGCATCAACAGTGGCGATGGCACAGCGCCGGCGGTGCCTCGGTGCGCAATCCGGGCACCGGCAAGTGCCTGGACAACCCCGGCGGCGGCACCGTCGACACCACCCGGCTGACCATCTGGACCTGCAACGGATCGGCGGCACAGCGCTGGCGCCTGCCGTGAGGCGAGTAAGGCGATTCGCCACGGGACACCGCAAGGGAGACCACATGCACCGACGCACATTGCTCACCGTCACCGCCCTCAGCCCGTACGCCGCGATGATGGCCTCCGGCGGTCCCGCCCAGGCCGCCGCGCAGACCTTCGGATTCTCCAGCGACGGCAGCAAATTCCTGCTCGACGGCCGGCCGTTCCAGATCCGCAGCGGCGAGATGCACCCCTCCCGGATCCCGGTGCAGTACTGGCGGCACCGCATCCAGATGGCCAAGGCGATGGGCCTGAACACGATCGGCGTCTACCTCATGTGGAACGACGTCGAACCGCGCGAGGGCGTCTTCGACTTCAGCACCGATCGCCGCAACATCGCCGCCTTCATCCGGCTGTGCCAGGAAGAGGGCATGTACGTGCTGCTGCGGCCCGGCCCGTACGTCTGCGCCGAATGGGACGCCGGCGGCGTCCCGGCCTACCTGCTGCGCCACCCCGACATCAAACTGCGGGTGCGCGCCGCCGCCGACCCGAACTACATGGCCGCGGTCGGTCGCTACTTCAACGCCCTCGCCGCGCAGGTCCGCTCGCTGATGGTCTACAACGGCGGGCCGATCCTGATGATCCAGGTCGAGAACGAGTACGGCTTCTTCGGCAACGACGCGGTCTACCTCGAGGAACTGCGGCAGATGCTGCTGCGGGCCGGCCTCAACGGGCCGTTCTACACCCAGGACCCGCTGGCACAGGTGCAGGCCGCCCGCTCGGTGGTCACCGGCGGGGCGATCGGGCTCAGCCGCGGTGACGCGGCCGCCATCGCAGCGTGCCGGCAGTCGTTCCCGGGCGTGCCGGCCTTCTCCGGCGAGCTGTACCCGGGGTGGCTGACGCACTGGGGCGACGGCACGTTCGCCGGCTCGACCACCGACATCTCCACCGAACTGCGCGGGCTGATGGCCGGCGGGCTGTCGTTCAACTTCTACATGCTGCACGGCGGCACCAACTTCGGCTACTTCGCCGGAGCCAACGCCAACGACGACGGCAGCGGTTACCAGGCCGACATCACCAGCTACGACTACGGCGCGCCGATCAACGAGCAGGGCCGGCCGGGGCGGATGTACCAGACGTACCGTCAGATCATCTCCACCGCGCTCGGCACCACCCCGCCGGCCGTGCCGGCGCCGATCCCGACCATCGTGCGCACCGGCAGCCAGGCGATCCAGCCGGCGCCGTTCGCCTCGATCTGGGACAACCTGCCGGCGGCGCTGCCGGCCGCCCAGACGGTCAACCCCCAACCCATGGAGATGTACGGGCAGAGCTTCGGTTTCATCCTCTACCGGCGCACCCTGCCCGGCTACACCCGTGCCAACCTCGCCGTCAACTCCGTCCGCGACTACGCCACGGTGTTCCTCAACGGCGTGTACCAGGGCGGCATCTCCCGGCAGAACGTCGCGTCCACCTACACCGGGCCGCTCGGCATCGTGCTGGGCAACACGGCGCTGCCGCTGCAGAACTCCGCGGTCGCCAACCCCACGCTCGACATCCTGGTGGAGGGGATGGGCCGCAACAACTTCGGCCGGTACGTGGTGGATCGCAAGGGCATCCTGAACTCGGTGTCGCTGGGCGGCACCACGCTGACCGGGTGGCAGATCTACTCGCTGCCGGTTGACGAGGCGTACGTCGCCGGCCTGCGCCCGGTGCTCAGCAACCCGTCGCGGCCGGGCATCTTCTTCAAGGCCACGGTGAACCTGACCCAGACCGGCGACACGTACCTGGACATGTCCCGCTGGACCAAGGGTGTGGTCTGGGTCAACGGCCGCAACCTGGGCCGCTACTGGAAGATCGGCCCGCAGCACCGGCTCTACTGCCCGGCGCCGTGGCTGAAGGTGGGTGCCAACGAGATCGTCGTCTTCGACCTGCACCAGACCCAGGCCCAGCCGATCACCTTCGAGGACTCGCTGAGCGGGCAGTCCGGGGCGGCCGCCTTCACCCTGACGAACCGGCGCAGCGGCAAGGCGCTGGACGTGCCGGAGCTGTCCCGTGAGCCCGGGGTGCAGCTGGTGCAGTGGGCCGGCAACGGCGGGGCGAACCAGCAGTGGCGGATGGCCGGCACCGCGGGCGGCATCACCACGATCACCAGCGTCGGCTCCGGACTGCTGGTCGACGTCGAGGGCAACGTGACCACCGATGGTGCCCGGATCATCCAGTGGGCGAGCAACGGCGGCGCCAACCAGCAGTGGCGGGTCGTCACGGTCACCGGTGAGTTCGTCAAGCTGGTGAACGTCTCGACCGGCAAGGTGCTCGGCGTGGCCGGCAACGGCACCGCCGACGGCGCACTGATCGTGCAGCAGACCGACAACGGCGACATCAGCCAGCACTGGCGGCTCACGGCGGCCTGACGCCGCCCGGGAGCCTTGCGGCCCGGCCACAGTGTGGCCGGGCCGCTCAGGACACCAGGATGACGTGCAGCCGGCGCGGCCCGTGCACGCCCTCCAACCGGTTCAGCTCGATGTCGCTGGTGGCGGAGGGGCCGGAGATCCAGGTCTGCGGCGCGGTGGACCGCAGCACGGCGACGGCGTCCGGGACGTCGGCGTACAACTGCGCAGTGTGCACCACGCAGACGTGCCGGTCGGGGATCAGGCTGAGTGCCCGCGGCCCCTGCCCGGCCCCGGCGTCCAGCACGACCGTGCCGGTCTCCGCGATGGCGGCCGCGCAGGCGGTCACCACCGCGTCCGCGGCGTGCACGTCGTCGACCACCGCGCCGGCGTAGTGTTCCAGCCAGCCGGTGGGCGCGTCGGCGGGCACGACGACGGCGTCCGCACCGGCCAGCGCGTCCGCGACCGCGCCCG
>NZ_JBEZZB010000146.1:0-26657 GCF_040638955.1 Actinoplanes sp. NPDC024001 | reverse complement strand
GCGCCGTGGCGGCGCCCGCGACGTGGGCGAGCACGGCGGCGACCGCCACCACCGGGTCGAACCGTGCGCCGGGGGCGGGGGTGCCGGTGTGCAGCAGCGTCATCGGGTCCGGCCGGTAGGCGTCGGGCAGGCGGGCGCTGGCCGCCAGCGCGGGTGTCCCGATGCTCAGCGCGCGAGTGCCCGGATCCTGGTAGACGCCGCTGGGCAGGCGGGTCTCGCCGTCGAAGACGACGGGCTGGACGGTGCCACCGGACTCGCACACCGCGGTGGTCCACCATGCGGAGATGTCGACAGCCAGGCGAAGATCTCCGACGGACATGTCCGGCAGTGTCCCAAAGGGACGGTGGACGGATGGTTACGACCGGGATGTTCTTCGCATAGTGACAGATCGATGCTCCGAGGTGGCCGCGGAGATCGCCCGGAAGGTAGGGAATCTAAAGTTCCATGTTGTGAGGATTTCGAACCGTGCCGAGGCCGTCGCACCGTTCTACGCGATGGAGGTCGCCAAGCACGCGGCGATGCTGGAGGCCGACGGGCACCACGTCGTCAAGCTGAACATCGGCGAGCCCGACTTCGGCGCCCCGGCGGTGGTCCGGGCCGCGATGCGCGAGGCGATGGACGGGCGCCCGATGGCGTACACCGCGGCCCTCGGGCTGCCCGCGCTGCGGCAGGCGATCGCCGGTTTCTACCGCGACGAGCACGCGGTGGAGGTCGACCCGGCGCGGATCGTGGTGACCGCCGGCGCCTCGGCCGCGCTGGTGCTGACCGCGGCGGCGCTGGTCGACCCGGGCGACGAGGTGATCATCGGCGACCCGTCGTACCCGTGCAACCGGCAGATCATCGAGAGCTTCGGCGGAACCGTCCGGCTGGTGCCGACCACGCCGGCGACCCGGTTCCAGCTGGACGCCGCGTCGGTGCGCTCGCACTGGTCGCGCCGCACCCGCGGGGTCATGATCGCCACCCCGTCCAACCCCACCGGCACCTCGATCCCGGCCGGCGAGCTGGCCGCCATCAGCGGGCTGGCCCGCGAGCACGGCGCCTGGCGCATCGTCGACGAGATCTACCTCGACCTGAGCGACCGTGAGCCGGACGGGCACGCCCGGCGGACCGCGCTGGCCCTCGACCCGGACGCGGTCGTGATCAACAGCTTCTCCAAGTACTTCGGGCTGACCGGGTGGCGGCTCGGCTGGTGCGTGCTGCCCGAGGCGCTGGTGCCGGCGGTGGAGCGGCTGGCCCAGAACTACTACATCTGCGCGTCGGCGCCGGCGCAGGAGGCGGCGCTGGCCTGCTTCACCCCGGAGGCGCTCGCGGTCTGCGAGCAGCGCCGCGCCGAGTTCTCCGCCCGCCGGGCGCTGGTCCTGGACGGGCTGGCCCGGATCGGGCTGCCGGTGCCGGTGCCGCCGGACGGGGCGTTCTACTGCTACCTCGACGTCAGCGGCACCGGGCTGAGCGCGTGGGAGTTCTGCGAGCGGGCGCTGCAGGAGGCGCACGTGGCGCTCACCCCGGGGCGGGACTTCGGCACGCACAGCGCGGAGACGCACGTGCGGTTGTCGTACACGGCGTCGCAGCCGGACCTGCGTGAGGGACTCAGCCGCCTGCGACAGTTCGTGGCCCGGATCGGGCGGTGAGCACCTCGAGCACGCCGGTGATCTGAAACGTCCGGCGGGTGATGCCCTTCGGGTTCGTCACCTGGAACGTGGTGCCGTGCTGGTGCGCCTGCCGCCGCGCCCGGATCAGCGCGTGCACGCCGGTGGAGTCGCAGAAGTGCAGGTTCGTCACGTCGATGACCAGCCCGGCCGGGCGGGCCTCGGTCAGGGTGCTGGTGACGTGCTGGTCGAGCAGGTCCGCCGTGGCCATGTCGAGGTCACCGGTGAGGGTGAGGGTGGTCGACCCGTTGGTGGCGGTGTGCTTGACGATGTTCATGCCGGCTCCGGCGGTCGTGCGCTGGCAGCGTCGGCGGTGCCACCGCTGGGACAGGGGGGCAGCTGGGCCCGCACACGCTTGCCGCCCTGGTACGGCTGCGCGTCCCAGCTGACCGTGAGCGAGGCGATCAGCGGCAGGCCCAGCCCGCCGGTCTCGTCGGGCGTGCGCGGCCGGGGCAGCACCGGCGAGCCGTCCGAGACGGAGACGACGACATCCCGGCCGTGCGCCTCCAGGTCCAGGGCGATGCTGCCGCCGCCGTGCCGCACCGCGTTGGTCACCAGCTCGCTCACCACGGCGCAGGCGTCGTCGGTCCAGTCCTGCTCGTGCAGGCCCCAGCCGTGGAGCACGGCGGTGACCGCACGGCGGGCCCACCCCGGCGCGTGCTTGTCGCGGGGCAGATCGAAATGTGCGGTCAGGGTGCTCATCCGGCCCGCAGCGTAAACAGGCACGGCAACCGGGCGAAGCACAAACTGTCCGCCGTGGCGGGTCAGCGGCCGGGGCGCACCTCGATGAGCAGGTTCGTGGCGCCGGGCAGCGGGTGGGTGCCCGCCGTGAGCGCCGCCGGCAGCGCGGCGACGGCCTGCGGGGGAAGGCGCAGCTCCAGGGTGCCGTCGTCGGGCCGGTGCGCGGCGAACTCCTGCGCCGGGCGCAGCAGCACACGGGTGCCCGGACCTTCCAGGAGCAGGTCACGGCCGTACGGAAGCCGGGCCCGCACCGCCTCGGCGAGCGACCCCGCGGTGATCTCCTCGAGCCGCAGCCGGATCGCGTCGCCCTCGGCGACCCAGTCGAACCCCGCGACCATCAGCCAGCCGAGCGAGGAGCCGTCGCGGGCCCGGCCCGCCTCGATCGCGGCGCGCGCCGCCGGGTCGTCGGTGATCGGCGGCCGGTCCAGGTCGGTGACCAGCAGCGGGCTGCGTTCGGCGAGCAGCGCCACCAGACCGGCGGTGTCCCACTGGCGGGCCGCCGCGTACTCGTCCGCGGTCAGCCCGACCACCTGCAGGAACTGCACCCGGCCGTGCGGGGTGTCGATGGCGCCCAGCTCCGGGTCCTCGGCGAAGGCGAGCGCGGTGACCGCGGTGTCGTAGTCCTGACGGATCGGGCCGTTGGCGTCCATGTGGTGGCCCGGCTCGAACCAGTTGCCGCTGGAGAAGACGTAGCGGGCCAGGTTCTGCAGCAGGTTCGCCGCCCAGATCGGCGGCTCGGTGTCCTCGGCGCCGCGGGCCACCCGGAAGGTGAACTCGAAACCCCAGCCGGACTCGTCCAGGTCCTCCGACTCCTTGCGGTAGAGCTCGCTCATCCCGTAGCCGACGATGTGCCAGTGCGGCTGCGGCTCGGCGCGCGGATAGAAGCTGATGCCGTCCAGCGGGTCCGGCCCACCGAGCGCGAACCGGTGCAGGGTGCCGTAGTGCCGGGGCTCGACGCCGGGGTAGAGCTGCTCGAGGCGGGCGTCGATCGCGTCCCAGCCGGGGGAGTCGGAGGTCATCGAAAGATCCAAGCAAACCGGCTACCGGTCCCGGCATCCGGTACGCGGATCAGGTTGATTCCCGCGTGTCTGTCAGCCAGCCGACAGCCCGCTCCGAACTGGACCATGATGCTGGTCACTCCGACGGGCGAGGCGGATGTGGAGGCAAGGTGCGGATCGAGGCCGAGTGGATCGACGACGTCGACGGTGGGCTGGCCGAGCTGGAGGCGTTCCTCCGGCAGGATCCACGGATGGACGACGTGCCCGTCGAACGAGGACGGCCGTCGGTTCCGTCCACCTCGCTCGGGGCGGTGGAGGTGCTGGAGTTCATCGCCACCAACGTGTCGCTCGGCGTGCTCGCCAACGTGCTCTACGACTTCCTGCGCCGCCGCCGGGGCGGTCCGCAGGCCCGGCTGCGGCTGACCCGGACCGACCTGCCGGACGGCACCCGGCACGTGGAGATCGACCTGTCCGGCTCGCCGGAGGCCGTCGAACAGATCGTGCGCAAAGAGCTCGGCGACGGATAGGCGCGGTGGTGGACGAGGTCGGACGGCTCGATCCGAGCCAGTCGGTGGCCGTGCTCATCGGCGTGACCGAGTACCCGGGAACCAACTTCCCGCCGGTGCCGGCAGCGCGCGAGAACGTACGGCGGCTCGCGGCCGAACTGGCCGACGAGAAGGTCTGGGGCCTGTCCGGGCCGATGCGGCTCGTCGAGCTGATCGACCCGAACCGGGCGACCGTGCTGCGGACGGTTGCTGACGCCGGGCGGCTGGTCGGGCGGCAGGGCATGCTGCTGGTCTATTTCGCCGGGCACGCGGAACCGGCCGGGGGCGAGTTGTGCCTGGCGATGCGGGACGCCGACCGGAGCAATCCGCGAGCGACCATGGTGCCGGTCGCCGAGCTGGTCACGGCGGCGGGCGGGCAGCGGTCGGACAAGCGGATGCTGGTGTTCGACTGCTGTTTCTCGGGCCGCGCCGCGTCGGCTCTGCCGGGCACGGCCGTCAAGGTCGGTGAGACCGCCGGCTGGTACTTCGTCGGCGCCGCCGACGGCAGCACCGAGGCGTCCGCTCCCGCTGACAGCGCGCTGACGCTGTTCACCACCGCGCTGGCGCAGGCGCTGGGCGGCGTGCCCGACGGCCCGGAATGGCTCACCCCGGCCGACGTGTGGAAAGCGACGGCCGCGCTGCTGCCCGGCGAGCACCCGCCGGTGCACAACGACCTGGCGTGGGCACATCGCCAGCCGTGGGTGCGCAACCGCCGGCACGTGCCCCGGCCGCGCACGCCGGTCCCGCCCTCCACCGCTTCGACCGCTGCCGCCGCCTCCGGCGACGAGGATCAAATTCCCCGGGCCCCAGCCCTGTACGCCGAGCCGCGCTACCTGGCCTCGCACCCGTTCGTGGGCCGGACGGCTCAGCTGGAGACCCTCGACGACTGGGCGGGCGCGGCCCAGCCCCATCCGGTGCTGCTGTTCGAGGCCATCGGCGGCAACGGCAAGAGCATGCTCACGTGGGAGTGGGTCACCCGGCACGCGGCCACCGCGCGCCCGGACTGGGCCGGCCGGTTCTGGTACTCCTTCTACGAGAAGGGCGCGGTCATGGCGGATTTCTGCCGCCGCGCCCTGGCGTACATGACCGGCCGCCCGCTGAGTGACTTCCGCGACCAGAAGCAGGGCGTCCTCACCGAGCATCTGCTGCGCGAGCTGCGAGCCAAGCCCTGGCTGCTGGTGCTCGACGGCCTGGAACGGGTGCTGGTGGCCTACCACCGCCTCGACGCGAGCCAGCTCGCCGACGAGCACGCCGGCAAGAGCGACGAGATCGCCACCCGGGATCCTCGCAGCGCGATCCGGCCGGCCGACGACGAGTTGCTGCGCTGGCTGGCCGATGCCGCGCCCTCGAAGATCCTCATGACCTCGCGGTTGACGCCCCGTGTCCTGCTCAACTCGGCCGGCCAGGCGATCCCCGGGGCCCTCGTCGAGCGCCTTCCCGGTCTGCGGCCGGTCGAGGCGGAGGCCATGTTGCGTGCCTGCGGAGTCCACGGTGACGCTCGTCTGATGCGGGAGTTCCTGCAGCGCCACTGCGACTGCCACCCGCTGGTGACGGGTGTCGTCGCGGGCCTGGTCAACTCGTACCTTCCGGCCCGTGGCGATTTCGACCGCTGGGCGACCGATTCCGACTCGGGGAGACGGCTCGACCTGGGCGATCTCGATCTGGTCCAGAAGAGAAATCACATCCTGTCGACCGCCCTTCAGGCCCTTCCCCAGCCGGGTGGTCAGTTGCTGGCGGCGTTGAGCCTGCTGCCGGATGCTGTCGACTTCCGTGCGTTGCAGGCGTTGAACCCGCACCTGCCGCCGCCTGTCGAGGTGGTCGAGCGGCCGTACGACCCCGAAGAGCTGTGGGACTGGGGAGACGCCTCCGAGGAGGACCGCGCCGCGAGCCGGCTGGAGTACCAGCGGAGCATGCGTTTGTGGCAGGAGTATCAGAAGCGGCGTGCCGAGTGGGAGTCATCGGTTGCGGCGGCGGTCGAATCCCTGTCCGAGACGGTGGATGACCTGGAGCGCCGGGGCCTGCTGCAATACGACCGGCAGGCTCGCCGGTGGGACCTGCATCCGGTGGTGAGGGCCACCGCCCGGAACCGTCTGACGGGTGCGGACCGGGACCGTTTCGGTCAGCAGATCATCGACCATTTCTCCCAGCAGTCCCCGGCCGCGTACGAGTCCGTCGCCAGCATCGACGAACTGCATGACGCGCTCATCGTCATCCGCACGATGATCGCGATCGGCCGGGTGGACGACGCTGCCGAGCTGCTGAACGATCTGGCCGACATCCTGCTCCATGACCTGGAGGCGTACCCCGAGATCGCCGCGCTGGCCCGTCCGATGTTCACGGCTGACTGGTCCGCGCTCGTCGTCGAACTGCGGACTCCCCAGTTCGTGATCACCAACGTGAACTTCGCGCTTTCCGTTCTCGGGCTGACCGAGGCTTACGAGAATCTGTGCCGGCTCAGCATAGAGAGCTACCTCGACGAGGAGAATTGGCGAGAGCTGCGGACCTGTGCCCAGAACATCGTCATCGGTTTCATGAACTCGAACAAGCTGGCACTGGCCTATCGCGTTCAATGTATGGCCTCGGAGCTCGGCGAGCTGGTCAGCTGGCCGGGGCACGGCTTGTCGTCCATGGCGCACCACATGGCCGTTCTCGGCCTGCTCGGGCGGTGGAGTGAGGCGGAGCAGCGTTGGCAGCGGATCAAGGACATGGATCGCAACGTGCCTCGGCGAAGTCTGCGCTCGGGCGACCCTGAGCGGGAGTACCTCGACTTCGTGGCGTTCCCGTGCGGTCGATTGACGGAGGAGAACCTCACCGAGGCCGAACGGCTTGCCGAGGCCGGCCGTAATCGCCGCGCCATCCGGCAGCTGAGGCGCCTTCGGGGGATATGGCGGCTTCGATGCGGCCGGCCGGCCGCAGCTGTCGAACCCCTGCAGGACGCTGTCCGGATGGCACACGAGGCCGGCTTCGCGGACGACTCGGCCGTGGCCTACCTGGCGCTGGCCCGGCTGGAGTGCGACCCTGATGACCACTCGGCGATCCGTGGCCTTGCGCTGCGCCTCTCGAATCTTCCGGTCCCGCCGTGCCGGCCGTTGGCGGAGTTGTGGCGGGCGCTCGGCGACACCGGGCAGGCGATCGACCATGCCCGGGCCGCATACACCTGGGCCTGGGCGGACGGGGAGCCCTACGTCCGGCGGCATGCGCTGGATGAGGCCGCCGCTCTGCTCCGGGCCCTGGGTGCTCCGCTGCCCGAGCTGCCGCCTTACGACCCGGCCAGGTATCCGCTCGAGGACTGGGAACGCGACCTCGCCCACGCCATCGCGAGGCTCAAGGACCAGCGCAATGCCGATTGAGAGTGCACCTACGGCTACCGCTCGGTAACAGACCTCGGTAGCCTGGCGCATACCGACGGGTCAAGGGAGCAGCACCATGACCGCGACGCAGCGCAGCACCGCCGACGTCTCCGAGAAGCAGGCGCGCCAGACAGCTGAGGCCGCCCGCGAGTCCGAGTGGCGCAAGCCGAGTTTCGGCAAGGAGCTCTTCCTCGGCCGGTTCCGGCTCGATCTGATCGATCCACCACCGGAGCTGGACTCGACCGCCGAGGCCGACGAGTTCCTCGCGAAGCTCGACGCCTACCTGCGGACCGAGGTCGACGGCGAGCAGATCGAGCGGGACGCCCGCATTCCGGACGAGGTGTTCCACGGGCTGGCGAAGCTCGGCGCCTTCGGCATGAAGATCGACAAGCAGTACGGCGGGCTGGGCCTGTCCAACCTGCACTACTGCAAGGCGCTCACCATGATCGGCTCGGTGAACGCGGCCACCGCCGCGCTGCTCTCCGCGCACCAGTCGATCGGGGTGCCGCAGCCGTTGAAACTGTTCGGCACCGAGGCGCAGAAGAAGGCGTTCCTGCCCCGGCTGGCCGGCGGCGAGGTCTCCGCCTTCCTGCTCACCGAGCCGGACGTCGGCTCCGACCCGGCCCGGCTGGGCACGGTCGCCGAGCCGGTCGAGGGTGGTTTCCGGCTCAACGGGGTGAAGCTGTGGGCCACCAACGGCACCCTCGCCACCCTGCTGGTGGTGATGGCGCGGGTCCCGGAGAAGGGCATCACCGCGTTCGTCGTCGAGGGTGACTCCGAGGGGATCACCGTGGAGCGGCGCAACGCGTTCCTGGGCCTGCGCGGCCTGGAGAACAGCGTGACCCGCTTCCACGACGTGTTCGTGCCCGAGGGCAACGTCATCGGCGGCCTCGGCAAGGGCCTGCGGATCGCGCTGACCACGTTGAACACCGGCCGGCTGTCGCTGCCGGCGATGTGTGTCGGCGCCGGCAAACGGTCGCTGGCCATCGCCCGCGAGTGGGCGGGGGAGCGGGTGCAGTGGGGCCGGCCGGTCGGTGAGCACGAGGCGGTCGCCAAGAAGATCGCGTTCATCGCGGCGACCACCTACGCGATGGAGTCGACGCTGGACCTGTGCTGCCTGATCGCCGACGACCACCGCAACGACATCCGGATCGAGGCGGCGCTGATCAAGCTGTTCGCCAGCGAGATGGCGTGCCGGATCGCCGACGAGCTGATCCAGATCCGCGGCGGGCGCGGCTATGAGACCGCTGATTCGCTGCGGGCCCGCGGCGAGCGGCCGGCCGAGGCCGAGCAGATCCTGCGTGACCTGCGGATCAACCGGATCTTCGAGGGTTCCACCGAGATCATGCACCTGTTGATCGCGCGGGAGGCGGTCGACGCCCACCTGTCGGTGGCCGGCGACATCATCGACCCCGAGGTGGGTCTCGGCGGCAAGGCCCGCGCCGGGGCGCGCGCCGGTGCCTTCTACGCGCGCTGGCTGCCCACGCTTGCGGTCGGCAGAGGGCAGAACCCGTCGGGGTACGGCGACTTCGGCCCGCTCGCGGCACATCTGCGGTACGTGGAACGGGCCTCCCGCAAAGTGGCCCGCTCGACGTTCTACGCGATGTCCCGCTGGCAGGGCAGGCTCGAACGCAAACAGGGTTTCCTGGGCCGGATCGTCGACATCGGGGCCGAGTTGTTCGCGATGTCGGCTGTCTGCGTACGCGCTCATGCCGAGCGTGCCCACCGCCCCGAGGGACTGCAACTGGCTGATCTGTTCTGCCGTCAGGCGCGCTTGCGCGCCGAGGCGTTGTTCGCGGCGCTGTGGGACAACACCGACGCGCTGGACGTGAAGGCGGCGCGCCGGGTGCTGGGCGGGGGTTACGCCTTCCTGGAGGAGGGTGTGATCGCCCCGCCGGACGACGCGGCGTGGGTGGCGGCGTGGCAGCCGGGTGCGGCCACCGTGGACGACGTGCGCCGTCGCATCCCGCCACCCACCACCTGAGCCGTCAGCCGAACACGGCGGCGTAACGGTCCAGGTACAGCGGCCAGCCCTCGTCGTCGGCGACGCCGTCGCGCAGGGACTCCCAGCCGGGGCCGTGCCGGTCGAGGTTGCGGTGCTCCAGCTCGACGCGGGTCCGGCCGGGGCCGTCGGCGACGAAGCGGATCTCGACCTCGCTGGTGTTCGCCGGGTCGGTCTCGAGTTGCCAGGTGGGGCCGATGTCCCAGCTGAACACCACCCGGTGCGGCGGCTCGTAGGCGAGCACCCGGGCCCAGCGGCACTCGCTGCCGTCGGCGGCCCGGTCGTAGATGTGGCCGCCGACCCGCGGCTCGAACACGGTTTCCACGATCGGGGCGCCGAGCAGGTTGTGCTCGGGCGGTTTGACGTCGCCGAAGCGCTCGGTGAAGACGGTGAACGCCTTCTCGACCGGCGCCTCGACGACGATCTGCCGGTGCACCGTGGACGCGGCTTCGCTCATGAATCCTCCTCGACGGTCTTCCGATAGCCCTCCAGGGCGCGTGACCAGAAGGTGTCCAGCTGGTCGCGGAGCGCGGACAGGCCGGCCGGGTTGAGCCGGTAGACGCGCCGGGTGCCGGTGGCCTGGTCGCTGACCAGGCCGGCGTCCTTGAGGACCTTCAAGTGTTGTGACACCGCGGGCCGGCTGATCGGCAGCAGGTCCGCGAGCTCGCCGACCGCGCGGGGACGCTCGGCGAGGCACTCGACGATGGCGCGCCGGGTGGGGTCGCCGAGGGCGTCCCAGCCGTCACCGGGGTGGTAAGTGGCCACGAACGGTAAGCTACGACTTACCGATGCTCGCGGTCAAGGACCTGTGCGGGATCTGTGGAGGTTTCGTGCAGGACCGGCCGGTGGACCGCCCGGCCTGGTGGGATCCCGGCATGGCCTGGAACGGACTGCTCTACTCGCTCTACACGCGGCGCCTGCGTACCCAGCTCACCGGCGCGAACCTGCCCCGGCACGTCGCGATGGTCATCGACGGCAACCGCCGGTGGGCGCGGCAGATGGGCTTCGACGACCCGCGGGTCGGCCACCGGTACGGCGCCGAGCACCTCCACGAGGTGCTCGGCTGGTGCGCCGAGTACCGGATCCGGCACGTGACGGTCTTCCTCGCCTCCGTCGACAACGTGCGCAAGCGCGACTCCGGCGAGGTCGGCAACCTGATGCGGATGATCGAGGACGTGGTCGCCGAACCGCTGCGGCGGCCGGACAGCCGCTGGCGGGTGCACCTGGCCGGCCGCCTCGACATGCTGCCGTCGTCGACCCGGCAGGCGCTCAAACTGGCCGAGGAGGAGACCCGCGACAACGGCGGCACGCACCACCTCACCATCGCGATCGGGTACGACGGCCGCGACGAGATCGTCAACGCGATCCGCTCGCTGCTGGAGGAGGAGAGCCGGGCCGGCCACGGTGTCGACGACATCGCCCAGCGGCTGACCGCCGGGCGGCTGGCCGAGCACCTCTACACCAGCGGGCAGCCGGACCCGGACCTGGTGATCCGGACCAGCGGGGAACGCCGCATGTCCGGTTTCCTGCTGTGGCAGGCCGCCTATTCCGAACTGCACTTCTGCGACGTCTACTGGCCCGGCTTCCGCAAGGTCGACTTCCTGCGGGCGCTGCGCTCGTACGCCGCCCGCCACCGCCGCTTCGGCGCCTGACGATAAATCGATCGGCGGTGTTGTCGCTGATCGATAGCGTCGGCCCGGTGTGGACATACGACGGCGCGGTGGTGGGCAGGACGATCGGCGTCGGCGCCGTGGCCGGAGCCGCCACCGCCGTCGCCACCCTCCTGGGCATCGTGCTGTCCGCGGCCCTGTTCGGCCCGGACGGCGACGCCGACTGGGGCGAGTTCGCCGCCACGATCCCGCGTGCCGTGCTGGTGCTGGCCGTCATCGGCGCGTTCATCGGCGCGATCGCCGGGCTGCTGGCCGGGAACCTCCTGCTGCTGCTGGGCGCCCGCCGCCTGCCGCCGCGCTCCTCCGCCGCGCGGCTGCTGTGCGCGGGGGTCTGCGCGGCGGTCTTCCTGATCCCGATCCTGGTCGCCGGGTTCGGCTGGGGCCACTGGTTCCGGGGCCCGTGGGCCTGGGTCGCCGCGTGGACGGTCCTGGTGGCCGGCGCGGTCGGCGCCGCGACGGCGCCCTACCTGCTCAAACCCGCCGAGGCTCCGCGCTGATCGTGCCGGTAACGGCGGACGACGCCCTTGCCGGCGTGCTTCGCCTCGTAGAGGGCGACGTCGGCCTGCTTCACCAGCGCCGACAGGTCGCTGCCCGGCCCGGCCGTGACGCTGGCGCCGATGCTCGCCCGGGCCACCACCGTGCCGCCGTCGACCGGAATCGGTGCGGCCAGCCGGCGCACGATCCGGTCGCCGATCTCCTCGACCTCGCCGGGATCGCGCAGATCGGGCAGCAGCACCACGAACTCGTCGCCGCCGAGGCGGGCCACCGTGTCCCCGTCGCGGACCGCGGCGCGCAGGTGCCCGGCCACGCCCACCAGCAGGGCGTCGCCGGCGGCGTGCCCGAGGGTGTCGTTGACCGCCTTGAAGCCGTCCAGGTCGATCAGCAGCACACCGGTCAGCGCCTGCGGCCCGGCCGTGGCGAGGGCCGCCGCCGCACGCTCCTGGAACGCGGCCCGGTTCACCAGGCCGGTCAGCGCGTCGTGGCTGGCCTGGTGCTCCAGCAGCCTGCGCTGCCGGTACAGGTCCTCGGTGAGCTGCTGATTCGCGTGCAGGCTGAGGAACTGCCGGACCAGGACCAGCGCGGCCGTCGCCAGCAGCAGCCAGAACAGCGCCGGCGCCACGGCGCCGGCCCGGGCGTAGGACCAGGCCGACGCGGCGAAGGCCAGGCCGACCGGCAGGTAGGGCAACAGCGCCCACCGGCCCTCGCTGCGGCTCTCCTCGCTGAACGTCTCCGGCGGCAGCGGCGCGTGGCTGGCCAGCGCGGCCAGCAGACCCGCGACCAGGTAGCCGGCGCCCACCCCACAGGCGTGCCAGGGCAGGCCGAGGGCGTCGTTGCGCACGGCGAGCAGGACCGTGGCGGCGAACGTCAGCAGAGACAGCGCGAGCAGGCTCAGCGCCTGGTCACCGCGGTGCGACAGGCTGCGGGAGAGCAGCACGAGCGCGTACGCGGCGCCGACCAGCTCGGGCAGCAGCACCAGCGTGATCAGCTGGGCGGCGCCGGCGGGCAGCCCGGCGTACGCGGGCGCCAGCACGAACTGCCAGGCCAGGAAGAACAGGGCGCCGGTAGCGGTGGCCACGTCGATGAGGCGGCGCAGCGCCACCGCCCGGCTGACCCGTTCCGCGCTGCCGAGCAGCATCAGCGCCGCCGGCGAGCACAGCGCCGCGCCGACGGCCAGCCACTCGTCGGCGACGGTCTCACCGGTGCGGAACGCGTCGGCGGTGTCGACCAGGCTGGACGCGGCCCACAGCCCGGCCGCGGCGGCGGCCAGGCCCCAGGCAAGGCGCCGGCGGCCCCGGGTCAGCCGGGTCTGGCGTACGTGACCGACCGTGGTGAGCAGGGCGATCACCGCCAGCACCAGGTTGTCCAGGACGACGCCGGTGCGGGGCGACAGCAGGGGCAGCAGGAGTTGCGCGGTCACGCCGGCGGCCGCCACCGCCGCCAGGCGCACGCCTGTCCTCCGCATCACCACAGGGCCAACGGTCGGACGGTTCCGCATCCACCTGAGGGACTGTGGCCGGGGTAATACCCCGGGTTGATGTGGTGGCGCCGAGGGTGACCCTAGGGTCCCGGCATGCGGAAGTTCTTCACGGGGCTGGCGGTGCTGTTCGGCGCCTATCTGATCGTGCGGGCGGTGGCCGAGCCGTTCGTCATCGACATGACCGATCCGGCGACCTACGCCGCCGACTGGGGCGGGCCGAGCCTGGCCGGGGTGCTGCTGGTGCACTGCGGGCCGGGCGTGGTCTCCGCCGTACTGATCGGGTGGTGGATCGCGCGCCGCCGGCGCCGCGCGCCGCTCTGATTCGCCGGCGCGTGCAACGTCGCGGCCCTGCCGGCCGTCAGTCTTGCCGTGATCGCGTACGCTGCACAGCCGTTGAGAAAGCTAGGGATGTCGCTCGCCGCCGCGCTGCCGATCGGTGCGCTGCTGGGTGCCGCGCCCGCTCACGCCATCGCGCACGGTGACGGTGTCCCCGACGGGCGGTACACGTTCGCCGTCAAGATCACCGAGTTGGGTATCCCCACCGCGGACGGCGGCACCCGGGACAGCTCCTGCTCGGGCGGGCTGATCTCGCCGCACTGGGTGCTGACCGCCGCGCACTGCTTCCGGGACGTGAAGGGCAAGCGGGTGTCACGGACGGTGGCCGAGAAGACCATCGCCACGGTCGGCCGCGCGGACCTGACCGGCAAGGCGGGCTTCACCGCCGACGTGGTCGAGGTGCGCCAGCACGGCAAGGCCGACGTCGCGCTGGCCCGCATCGACCGGGCGGTCGCCGGGATCACGCCGCTGCGGCTGAGCCGCAAGAAGCCGGCCACCGGGCAGGCCGCCCGCCTGGTCGGTTACGGCTTCACCAAGGCCGGCGCCGAGCAGACGCCGAACCGGCTGCGCACCGGCCGGTTCAAGGTCACCTCGCTGGCCGAGACCGAGATGGGCCTGTCCGGGGTGGCGCCGAGACGCACCACCAGCCCGTGCGAGCGTGACTCCGGCGGGCCCTACTTCACCGAGGCCAAGGACGGCGCGGCCGTGGTGATCGGCGTGGTCAGCCGAGGCCCGGACTGCCCGCACACCGGCCCCGACATCGCCACCCGGGTCGACGCGATCGCCCCCTGGATCCTCTCGGTCGTCAAGGCCGACCTGGCGCCGCCACCCGCGCCCCCGGCCGCCCGCCCCTCACCGGCGCAGTCGTCGCCGGCCCGGCAGTCCCCGGCGGTGGCCGCCCCGGACCGGCCGGCCGGGTTCACCCTGCCGCCGATCGTGCTGGCGGTGGCGCCGGTGGCGGTCACCCTGCTGGTCGTGCTGGGGTTGCGCCGGCGGGCCCGCCGCTACCGGGGTTACCGCCGGCGCGGCTGAATTAATCCGCCCGGGATGAGGCCGCCGGCCCGCCCGGACGGTGCACTGGTGCCATGTTCGACGACAACGGCTCGTTTCTGCTGGCCATGCTGGAGTTCTTCATCTTCGTGGCATGGCTCGTGTGCCTGTTCTGGATCTTCGGGGACCTGTTCCGCAGCAGGGACCTCGGCGGCCTGGGCAAGACACTGTGGACGCTGTTCCTCATCTTCCTGCCGACTCTCGGCGCACTCGTCTACCTGATCGCCCGCGGCGGCGGCATGGCCGAGCGGGCGATGGCCGCCCAGGCCCAGGCCCAGCAGCGGCAGGATGCCTACATCCGCTCGGTGGCCGCGCCGGCCAGCGCCACCGAGGAGATCAGCCGCGCGAAACAACTGCTGGACTCGGGCGCCATCAGCGCCGCCGAGTTCGAACATCTCAAGGCCCGCGCCCTCGGCACGGCCAACACCACACCGGTCGCCTCCTGAGCGAGAGGGTCACCCGACCCGGGGAATCTCTTCCACGTTCGGAACGCGGGGTTTGAGAATGTCCACGCGTGCCGATACAGCTCCGCACGGAACGGGGAGGAGAACTCGATGACGTCTGCGGCTGTGGATTACGTCGCTGCGAGGTGTGTGGACGAGGTGCTCGCCGCGCTGGCCGACGGTGAGACGTCGGTCCTGGCCGGCGGCCAGAGCCTGGTCCCGGAGGTGACCAGGCCCGGTTCACCGCCGTGCCGGCTGGTCGACATCAACCGGGTGGCGGAGTTCGACACCCTGGCCGAGACCGGCGGATTCCTGCGCGTCGGGCCGCTGGTGCGGCACCGGACGTTCGAGTCCGACGCGGTCGGCGGGGCGCTCGGTGATCTGCTGCGCGTCGTGGTGCAGCAGATCGGGCATCCACCCATCCGGGCCCGGGGCACGATGCTCGGCAGCCTGGCGTACGCCCATCCCGCGGCGGAGTGGCCGGCCGTGGCGGTGACTCTCGACGCCCAGATCGTCCTCGAAGGGGTGACCGGGCGGCGGACGGTGCCGGCGGAGAGCTTCTTCACGGCACCGTTCACCACCGCCCGCCGCCCGGACGAACTGCTCGTCGAGGCACGGTTCCCGGTGCTGCCCGAGGGAACCGGCATCGGCTACGCCGAGGACCGCCGCAACTCGATCTATCCGCAGGCGGCCGCGATGGCGACGATCACGGTGACCGACGGGGTGATCAGCGCGGCGGCGCTGTGCCTGGTCAACTCCGGGCCCAGCCCGGTCCGGGCCCGGGCAGCCGAGAGCGCGCTGCTCGGCGCCACCCTCTCGGACGCCTCCATCTCGGCGGCCGCGCGGATCGCGGCCGAGCAGGACACCGCCCGGCTCGCCGACGACGCCTCCCGGCCGAAACAGCGGCGCGCCTACCAGGTGCTGGCGCGGCGGGCGCTGAGCAACGCCCGGGAGCGGGTCGCCCGGTGCGCGTGAAACCGACCATCGACGGAACACCCCGGCAACTCGACGTGGAGCCGCACCGCACGCTGGCCGACGTCCTCAACGGCGTTCCGGTCGCCTGCGCCGACGGGACCTGCGGCGCCTGCATGGTCCTCGCCGACGGCGACGAGATCCGCTCCTGCCTGATGCTGGCGGTGCAGTCCGACGGCGTACGGATCTGCACTGTCAGGGATCTGACGCCGCGGCGGCAGGATCCCTGACCCTTTCGGGCCGGGCCGGCATCGACGATGAGTCGTGGATTTCGATCGGACACGGGTGGACTCGAGCGCGCAGCGGCTGCGCGCCGGCCGGCGGCGCGTCAGCGGAGCCGTCGCGGCGACGCGCGGCTGGGAGCCGGCGCAGCGGGAGATGAGCGCCGCGCTGCTGGATCCGCCGGAGGACATCGCCGGCGTGGTGACCCGCCTCAAGGAGTTGCAGCGGATCCTCGACGGGCTGCCGCCGAGCCCCGGCAACAACCGGGTGGCCGCGTTCAACTCGCTCTATCTGACCATCACCGAGCAGGTCGCCGCGCACCTGACCGGCCCGGACGTCACGGACGCCCGCTGGCTCGAGGTGCTCGACGTCGAGTTCGCCCGGCTCTACTTCACCGCCCTGGCCTCCTGGGCCGCGCCCGACGGCGACACCCCGGACGCCTGGGAGGTGCTGTTCCGGCGTGCCCACGACGGCGAGGTGTCCGCGCTGGAGGCCGCCGTTCTCGGCGTCAACGCGCACATCAACCACGACCTGGCGCTCGCCCTGGTGGCCACCTGGCAGCGGCTCGGCTATCCCGGCGACGGCCCCCAGCACCCCGACTACCTGATCGTCAACAAGATCTTCTACCGGCACATCCCGCCGCTGCGCCGCCGCTTCGCCACCGCCTGGCAGATGCAGATCGATCGCTGCGTCGGCGACCTCGACGACTGGACCCAGCGGGTGCTCGTGCGCACCACCCGGGCCTGGGCCTGGGAGCAGGCCGAGCGGCTCTGGGAGCTGCAGGACGACAAGGACGACCTGGCCCGCGCGCGCACGGTCATGGACCGCGCGGCGGCGATTGCCGGGGAGACCCTGCTGACCGGGGCCGGCATCGTCAGGGTGCTCTGGCTGACCGTGGTGGGGAAGGTGACCATGCTGTGGCGGTGGCTGCGGCGCCGGTCAGTCCGGCCGGCGCTTGCCCGGGTCCGCTAGCGCCCGGCCGTCGTCGCGGTCGATGCGCAGGTCCTGCTCCAGCTCGGTGATGAGCGCGCGCAGGTCGTCCAGCCGCTGGCTGATCATGATCCGGTCGATCTCGTCGGGGATGCCGTCGTGGTCCTCGTCGGTCGCCAGGTGCTCGGTCATCTCCAGCCGGCGCGCCTCCTCCATCGAGTTGACGATGACCGCGATCAGGATGTTCAGCAGCAGGTTGACGGTGATGAGCACGTAGCTGACGTAGTAGACGAGGGTCCACGGCGACAGCCGCAGCCCCTCGGCGATCAGGTCGGGCAGCGTCTCCAGGGAGAGCAGCACGAACAGGGTCAGCACCGCGCGGCCCAGGTCGCCGTACTGTTCGGGCTGGCTCTCCTGGAAGATCAGCCAGCCGGCCATGCCGTAGACGTAGAGCGTGACCAGCGCCAGCGCCAGGAACCCGCCGACGCCGGGCAGGCTGCGCAGCAGCGCGGTGACGATGGTGCGCAGCCCGGGGGAGAAGCGGACCAGCCGCAGGACCCGGGCGATCCGGATCACCCGCAGCGCCGCCGAGTCGCCGTGCAGGCCCGGGAAGAACGCGAGAGCGATCACCACGAAGTCGAAGACGTTCCACCCGTGCTTGAAGAAGTCCTGCGGCCGGTTCCCGTGCGCCAGGATCCGGATCACGATCTCGGTGACGAACACGGCCCGGAAGAAGTACTCCATGCCGTGCAGCAGCGGGCCGGCCGCGCCCAGATGCGGGTAGGTCTCCAGGCCGAGCACCACCGCGTTCGCCCCGATCATCGTGACGATGAGGACCTCGAACGCGCGCGACTCGGTGATCGCCGCGCACACCCCGGCGGTCCGCGACAGCCGGGATGTCCGCAACACAGGGTCAGCCTACGTAGGCCGGCCCGCCCGTGCGTGCCTGCGGGCCGCCTCGAACGGCGCGCGGTCGAAGAGGAACCGGCTGCGGACGATCCGTCCGTGCTGGACGGTGACGCATTCCGCACCGGGCGCGCTGGGCACCAGGCTGGTCTCGGTGTCGTACATGACCAGCGCGGTCTCGGCGTCGCCGAACGCGGCGATCAGGGTGGCGCCGCGCAGCATCGCGACGAACGGCGCCATGAACTCCCGGTACGCCGCGGCGCCCTCGATACGCCCGGCCGGCGCGTCGCAGACGATCGCGGGGTCGACGTACGACATGGCGCGGTCCAGGCCCTTGGCCGCCCACGCGTGGTGGTAGGCGAGGGCGACCCGCAGGGCGGGGCTGTTCTCGGTCACGGTGTCTCCTTCTCGTACGGTTCTGGTGATGCAGACACCGCCGGACCGGGAACCGGAACGCTCCGCCGACACGTTCCGGGAACTCGTCGAGCCGTACCGGCGTGAGCTGCAGCTGCACTGCTACCGGATGCTGGGCTCGGTGAGCGATGCGGAGGACGTGCTGCAGGAGACGCTGCTCGCCGCGTGGCGCGGGTTCGGCGGCTTCGAGGGCCGGTCGTCGCTGCGCACCTGGCTGTACCGGATCGCGACCAACCGCTGCCTGAACGCGATCCGGGACGCGAGCCGGCGGGCGCCGCCCGAACCGGCGCCGCCGTTCCGCCCGCCGGAGCCCACCCGCCGGGGCGAGAGCACGTGGCTGACGCCGTACCCGGACGCGCTGCTCGACGGTCTGCCGGAGCGGGCGCCGGGCCCGGACGTCCGGTACGAGACCCGCGAGGCCGTCGAGCTGGCGTTCGTGGCGGCGCTGCAGCGGATGCCGCCGCGGCAGGCCACCACGCTGATCCTGCGCGACGTGCTCGGCTTCCCGGCCGCCGAGGTGGCCGCCCTGCTCGGCAGCACCGAGACCGCGGTGAAGGGCGCCCTGCAGCGGGCCCGCGCCGCCGTGGTCACCGGCCGCGTGCCGGTGACCGCCCCGGGTTCCGCCGCCGAGCAGCGGCTGACCCGGCGGTTCGCCGAGGCGTTCACCGCGGCCGACGTCGACGCCGTGGTGGCGTTGCTGACCGACGACGCCTGGCTGAGCATGCCCCCGGCGCCGCACGAGTACCGGGGCGTCGCGGCGATCGCCGGCTTCCTGCGGGCCAGCGCCACGTTCAACGGGACCGCCCGGATCGACCTGGTGCCGGCCCGCGCCAACACGCAGCCCGCCTTCGGGGTCTACCTGGGCGGCGCCCCGGCCGGCCTGGTCGTGCTCACTGTGGCCGGAGACCGGATCGCCGCGCTGGCCCGCTTCCACACGATCGGCCTGATGTCGCGCTTCGGACTACCGGATCACCCGTAGCGTTCCCTGATCCGGTCTCCGGGCCGGGCCCGGAGCTTTCCCCTGCTTGCTCGCGCGGCCCTGTTCCACGGCGGATCCGTCCAGCAGCCTCGGATGCACCTGTTGTCGATCGGCCCGAGGCGGTACGTCGTGCGCAAGTGGTTGTTCCGTGGACTGCTGCTCCTGCTGGTCCTGGGTGTTGTCGGCGCCGGCGTGGGTGTCTGGGTGCTGACCCGCCCCACGATCGACACCGTCGGCCGGGTCACCTTCGACCGGGAGGTGGCTGTCCCGCCGCTCGCCGCGTCGCGGGTGGACGGTGCCGGCCGGCGGGTGTTCGACCTGCGCACCCAGGCCGGCGAGAGCGACCTCGGGCGCGGCGAACCGACCGCGACGTGGGGTTACAACGGCGCCCACCTCGGCCCGACCCTGCGGGCGAAACGCGGCGAGCAGGTCATCGTGAACATCACCAACCAGCTCGGCGAGGACACCACGGTGCACTGGCACGGCATGCACCTGCCGGCCCGGATGGACGGCGGCCCGCACCACCCGATCCGGCCGGGCGCGACGTTCGCCCCGCAGTGGCGGGTGGATCAGCCGGCCGCGACCCTCTGGTACCACCCGCACCCGCACGAGCGGACCGAGATGCAGGTCTACCGCGGGCTGGCCGGCATGTTCCTGATCGACGACCCGGCCACCGGCGCCGCCGGGCTGCCGCACGAGTACGGCGTCGACGACGTGCCGGTGATGGTGCAGGACAAGGCGTTCGACGACGACGGGCAGCTCTCCGAGACCGGCCGGTTCGGGAGCGAGATCGGCATCCTCGGCGACTCGGTGCTGGTCAACGGGACGCCCGGGCCGTACCTGGACGTCACCACCTCGCTGGTGCGGCTGCGGCTGCTCAACGCCTCCACCGCCCGGATCTTCAACTTCGCGCTCTCCGACGGCCGCCCGTTCACGCTGATCGGCACCGACGGCGGGCTGCTCGACCGGCCGCACCAGGTGCAGCGGCTGCCGCTGTCCACCGGGGAGCGGGCCGAGGTGCTGGTGGCGATGCGCCCCGGCGAACGGGTGGTGCTGCGCAGCGGCCCGCCGGCGCCGGAGGGCGACTTCGCGATGCGCCGCTTCCAGGGCGGCGGCGACCGGTTCGACGTCCTGGAGCTGCGGGCGGCCGCCACCCTGAAGGACAGCTCCGCGGTGCCGGCGAAACTGGCCGACGTGCCACGCCTGGACCCGGCGACCGCCGCCGAGCACCGCGAGATGGAGTTCAGCACCCGCGACATCAACGGCCGCAGGATGTCGCACGACCGGGTCGACGCGGTGGTCACCCGGGACACCACCGAGGTGTGGACGGTGGTCAACGGGCACGGCACCCCGCACAGCTTCCACATCCACGACGTGCAGTTCCAGGTCCTCGAACGCACCGACGGCGGGCCGGTGCCGCCGCTGCTCAGCGGCTGGAAGGACACCGTCTACCTGCCGCCGCACGAGGGCTACAAAGTGATCATGCGGTTCACCGAGTTCGCCGACCCGGCGACGCCGTACATGTTCCACTGCCACGTGCTGCGCCACGAGGACGAGGGCATGATGGGCCAGTTCGTGGTGGTGGAGCCGGGCGGCTCGCCGCGGCTGAGCGCCCACCACGGCCATGGCGGCTGAGCGGCATTGCATCGGCGTCCGACAATGCGACCGTGGGCGTTGTCAAGGACGTCGTGGCCTGGACGGTGCTCGTCGTCCTGGGCGGCATCGGGTTCATCGCGATGGTGCGCGACGCCGGGCGCGACCGCGCCCGGCGCCGGTCGGTGGTCCAGGGACGATCGATCCGGTACGGGCGAGCCGGCAGCTACCGTCCCCGGGCGGCCCTGTGGTTCGGCCTCGCGTCGGCGTGGGCCGGGGTGAACATGGCCTTCTTCCTGCTCTTCTTCCGGCACCCCGCGGTGGTGACCGCCGTCGTGATCATGCTGCTGCTGGCGGTCTACTTCCTGCTCGACCAGCTCGGCACCCGCATCGTCGAGGGCCGGGTGCTGGAGTGCCGGATCATCCGCAGCGGCGAGGACGGCCACGTGGAGAACTTCTGGATCGCGGTCGACGACGGCCGCGACCCGATCGCCGGGACCCCGGTGAGCCGCACCGACTACGCCCGGGTGACCACCGGCGCGTACGTGCGGCTGCACCTCACCCCGCGCGGCCGTCAGGTCAAACGGCTCGACGTCGTGGAGAAGTGAAGGATCTCGGCGGGTGTCTCGGTGGCCGGGCCGAACCAGTGCGGCTCGCCGGTGTCGAACTCGGCGATGTCGCCGGGCCGCAGCACCGACTCGCGGTCACCCACCACCAGCCGGACCTGACCGGCCAGGACGTAGAACCAGAGGTGGCCGGGATGGCTCACCAGGGCCGGCGCGCCGGGCCCGGCGCCCAGGATCTGCTTGAACACCTGCACCCGCCCCGGGTACGTGGTCAGCGGCACCACCACGCTGTTGTTGCCGGTGCGGGCGTGGCTGCGGTGCGGGGTCAGGTGCGCGCGCGGATCGCCGGTGGGCGGCGCGCCGATCAGGTGGTCCAGGGCCATCCGGTGGGCGCGGGCCAGCGGCAGCAGCAGGTCCAGGGTGGGGCGGCGCTTGCCGGACTCCAGCCGGGACAGGGTGCTCACCGACAGCCCGGTGGCGCCGGCCAGATCCTCCAGCGTGAGGCCCCGGTCCTGGCGGATCCGGCGCAGGCGGGGGCCGATGCCGTCGAGCAGCTGTTCCAGTTCGGGGTCCACCGCAGCAGTTTGCGGTCTTCGCAAGTTTCCTGGGAAGGCGGGGCCCGCCGCGGTGACGATTCGCGGCATGAGAGGTACGAGAACACTGGCCGTCTGCGCCGTCAGCATCTTCCTGGTCGGGCTGGACACCACCATCGTGAACGTGGCGCTGCCCTCGATCGGGCGGGACCTGGGCCTCGCCGTCGCCGACCTGGAGTGGACGGTCGACGCGTACACCCTGGTCCTGGCCGGCCTGCTGATCAGCTCCGGCGCGCTGGCCGACCGGGTGGGCCGGCGTCGCGTCTTCCGGCTCGGCCTGGTGATCTTCGGGGCCGGGTCGCTGGCCTGCGCCCTGGCCCCGTCGCTCGGGGTGCTGGTGGCGGGCCGGGTGGTGCAGGGCGTCGGCGGCTCGATGCTGAGCCCGGTGGCGCTGGCCATCGTGGTCAGCGTGATCACTGATCCTCGCGAGCGGGCCCGCGCGATCGGGGTGTGGGCCGCGGTGTTCGGCCTGAGCATGGCGGCCGGGCCGGTGCTCGGCGGGGCGCTGGCGGGCGGGCTCGGCTGGCGCACCGTGTTCTGGGTCAACCTGCCGGTCATCGCGATCGTGCTGGCGCTGACCGTGAAATACGTTCCCGAGTCCCGGGCGCCGCGGCCGCGCCGGCTCGACCTGCCCGGGCAGGCGCTGCTGATCGTGCTGGTCGGCACCACGGTGGCCGTGCTGATCGAGGGACCCCGGCTGGGCTGGGGATCGCCGCTGCTGCTGCTCGGCTACGCGCTGCTGGTGGCTGCCGCGGTGGGCTTCGCCCGGGTCGAGCGCCGGCGGGCCGAACCGCTGATCGACCTGGCCCTGTTCCGGCGGGCCCCGTTCACCGCGGCCGTGGGCTCGGCGGTGGCGGTGTTCGTCGCGCTGAACGTGACGCTGCTGCTCGGCACCTTCCACCTGCAGCAGGCGCGCGGGTTCAGCCCGCTGCAAGCCGGGCTGGTCACGCTGCCGATGGCGCTCGCCGCGACCGTCTGCGCGCCGCTCTCCGGGCACCTGGTCGGGCTGGCCGGGCCACGGCTGCCGCTGCGGGTGGCCGGGGTGAGCACGGCGATCGGCGGGCTGCTGCTGGCCGGTTTCGACGGCGGGGCCGGGCTGCTGGCCGGATACCTGTTCGCCGGGATCGGGGTGGGCTTCGCGAACGCGCCGATCACCAACACCGCGGTCAGCGGCCTGCCGCCGGAGCGCGCCGGTGTCGCGGGCGGCATCACCTCGACGGCACGGCAGCTCGGCGCGGCGCTCGGCATCGCCCTGGCCGGCGGCATCGTGGCCGGCGGCGGGCCGGACGGTGCCGGCTGGGCGCTGGTCGCGGTGTGCGGCGTGGTCGTGCTGGCCGCCGCTCAGGCGTCGCCGGTCAGCGCCCGGCGGCCCACAGCAGTCCCCGTTCGGTGATCGTCGCCACCTCGGGCACGGTCAGGTCCGCCGGGCTGTGCCCGAGCGTGGAGACGAACACCCGGCCGGCCCCGAAGCGGCGCAGCCAGACCACCGGCACCACCGCGCCGGCCGTCTCCGGCGCGCCGTGGTCGCCGGTGAACGTGGTGGTGGCGAGCACCTCGAGGGTCGGGTCGGTGTGGCAGAAGTACTGCTCGGTGTGCACGGAGAAGTCGTCGATGCCGTGCACCACCGGATGCTCGGCGACGATCTTCACGTCGTAGTCGACGAACCCGCCGGGATGGCAGACGAACCGGCCGCCCACCATGAACTGGTAGTCCGGCGATTCGTAGGCGGTGGCCACGATGCCGCCGTGCCAGCCGGCGAAACCCGCGCCGGCGCGCACCCGGCCGACCAGGTTGCGTTCCTGCTGCTCGGTGAGCCGGCCCCCGGTCCAGCACTGCACGATCAGGCCGGCGGCGGCGAGACGGTCCTGGTCGTCGTACGCATCGAGGGTTTCGGCGATGTCGGCGGTGAGGCCGTGCGCGCGCAGGCGCGCGATGAACAGCTCGGTGCAGGCCGCGGGCTCGTGCCCGGGCCAGCCGCCTCGAACGACCAGGATCCGCATGATCCCATCTAATCAGTGCCAGGCGCCGTCCCAGAAGGAGCGCCGCTCCGGTGTGCTCGGTGTCGTGTGGAACGGCTTGCCGCCGGAGTCGATCGGCTGGCGCCCGGTCTGCTCCCCGTCTCGACGATGCGCGGCGGTGACTGATCCAGATCGGCCTTCACATAGCGGCCGGAGGCGGGCCCGCCGCACGGATGCGAGAGGGTGATCCCGCGCATCGGCGGATTGCGGGAGGTGACCACGATCGAGGGCGGCCGTCCCACCTGCTCCAGCGGCCTGTCCGTCAGGTAGGAATGACCGCAGGCCGGGGCCTGCCGCTCGACGGACATCGAAACCGGGGCCTGCGCGAGGACCGTCCGCTGAATCGCCGCGGGCACCCCGGAGAGCCAGCCCGCCAGGGCCGCGGTCAGGGCGGCGGCGAGCACACCGGCGATCCACTTCCCGGCACTGCCCCACTTCCCGGCACTGCCCCACTTCCCGGCACTGCTGCCGCCGGCCGGCCGGGTTCGGCGATCGGCCGGTCTCCGCCGGGCCCTGCGGCGCGCCATGGCTCACTCCTCGCGCCTCACCGTCCACCTTGCCCAGGACCACGGCCCGAGTCCAGCGGGTCTTTCGGCCCTGCCCGGCGGCATCCGCGGCTCCTACCGTCGGAGATGACTCAGGAGGCGTCAATGAAGACCTGGACCGTGGACGATGTGATGACCATGGCGGTCGTGTCCGTTCCGGAGACCGCCGCCTACCGTGAACTGGTCGATCTGCTGATCGGCCGGCACTTCAGCGCCGTGCCCGTGGTGGACGGCCGGCACCGGGTGACCGGTGTGGTGTCCGAGGCCGACCTGCTCCGCAAGATCGAATATGCCGGCGACGAGGAACCGCGGCTCTTCGAGGGCCGCCGCCGGCGCGGCGAGCGTGCCAAGGCGCGCGCCGCCACCGCCGCCGAGCTGATGAGCAGCCCGCCGGTCGTGGCGGTGTCCGGCACCCCGGTCGCCAAGGCCGCCCGCATCATGGACGCCGAGCAGGTCAAACGGCTGCCCGTGGTGGACGACTTCGGCCGCCTCGTCGGCATCGTCACCCGCAGCGACCTGCTCAAGGTGCACCTGCGCCCGGACGACGACATCCGCGCCGACGTGCTCGCGGTGCTCGGCGCCGCCTTCCCGGCCGCGACCGTGCGGGCCGAGGTCGAGCGGGGTGTGGTGACCCTGCGCGGGCAGGTGGACCGGCTGTCGACCGCGACGGCCGCGGCCCGTCTCGCCCGCCGCGTCGACGGGGTGGTCGAGGTGGCCGACGCGATCGCCTACACCTACGACGACACCGCGGTGACGGTTTACGGTATCGCCTGACGGATCACCGACCGCGCCGATGTGGAGTCCCGATGAGCGTTCTGCAGGCCCTGCTGTCCGGAGTGAACAACCGCACCATCGAGGTCGTCGACCTCACCGCGCCGCTGTCCGCCGCGACGCCGATCCTGCAGCTGCCGCCGCCGTTCGCCAACACGATCCCGTTCCGCCTGGAGGAGATCAGCCGGTACGACGACCGCGGCCCCGCCTGGTACTGGAACGACATCCACACCGGCGAGCACACCGGCACCCACTTCGACGCGCCGGTGCACTGGGCGACCGGCCGTGACGGCGACGACGTCTCGCAGGTCCCGCCGCACCGGCTGATCGCCCCGGCCGTGGTCGTCGACGTCGTCGAGCAGGCCGCCGCCGACCCGGACTTCCTGCTGGAGGTCGAGCACATCCGCGCCTGGGAGGCCGAGCACGGCCCGCTGCCCGACGGTGGCTGGCTGCTGCTGCGCACCGGCTGGGACGCCCGCTCCGGTGACCAGGCCGCGTTCCTCAACGCGAACGAGACCGGCCCGCACACCCCCGGCGTCTCGGCGGCGGCCGCGAAATGGCTGGCCACCGAGTCGCCGGTGATCGGCCTCGGGGTGGAGACGGTCGGCACCGACGCGGGCGCCGCGCACTCGTTCGACCCGCCGTTCCCGTGCCACTCCTACCTGCTGGGCGCCGACAAGTACGGCCTGACCCAGCTGCGCAACCTGGACCGGCTGCCGCCGACCGGGGCTGTGGTGATCGCCCCGCCGCTGCCGATCGTCGGCGGCTCCGGCAGCCCGGTGCGCGTGCTGGCGCTCGTCGAACGATGAGAGTCGCGGATCTGGTCGGCGCCACCCTCGCCGAGCTCGGCGCGAGCCACGTGTTCGGGGTGGTCGGCAGCGGCAACTTCCATGTCACCAACGCGCTGGTGGCGCACGGGGCCCGGTTCGTCGCGACCCGCCACGAGGGTGGGGCGGCCACGGCCGCTGACGCGTACGCGCGGGTCAGCGGCCGGGCCGGGATCGTCTCGGTGCATCAGGGCTGCGGGCTGACCAACGCGATGACCGGGATCGCGGAGGCGGCGAAGAGCCGTACCCCGCTGCTGGTGCTCGCCGCCGAGCCGGCGGCGAGTGCGCTGCGCTCGAACTTCCGGGTCGACCAGGACGCCCTCGCGCGGGCGGTCGGCGCGGCGAGCGACCGGGTGCACGGGCCGGGCACCGCGGTGGCCGACACCGTGCGGGCCTGTCGGACCGCGGTGGTGGAGCGGCGCACCGTCGTGCTGAACCTGCCGCTGGACGTGCAGGCCGCCGCGGCATCGGCCTCGCCGTCCGGATAGACGTACACGTGAAGGACGCGAAGCAAAATGGCTCCGCGTCCGACGAACACGACATGTTCGGCGCCGTACTCGTC